>CAMBEY010000023.1 GCA_945865705.1 Candidatus Sulfopaludibacter sp. SbA3 | reverse complement strand
GCAAGTGAAAAACTTCACTCCGGTTACGCGCGAGATGCTGGTCTCGCCGAGCCCGGACGACTGGCTCATGCTCTCGCGCACATACGACGAGCAGCGCTTCAGCCCGCTGAAGCAGGTGAACAAACAGAACGTCGCGCAGTTGCGCATGGCCTGGACGCGCGGCATGCCGCAAGGCACCAACGAGACCATCCCCATCGTTCATCAGGGCGTGATGTACGTGGTTGCGCCGGGCGCGGTCGTCCAGGCGCTCGACGCCACCAACGGCGACCTGATCTGGGAGTACCGGCGCAAGTTCGCGGCGAATATCAGCGCGGCGACTATCGAGTCGGCGCGCGCCAAGTCGCTGGCCATCTTTGAGGACATGATCTACTACACCGCGCCGGATGGCTACATCGTGGCCATTGACGCGCGCGACGGCAAGCTGCGCTGGGAGACGCTGGCCAACGCCGAAGGCTCCGGCGCGCAGCACACTTCGGCGCCCATCGTGGTCGAGGGCAAAGTCATCACCGGGCGGGCCTGCTCGGATAAGCGCGAAGGCTGCTTCATCGCCGCGCACGACGCGCTGACCGGCAAGGAAGTCTGGAAGTTTTTCACTGCGGCGGCCGAGGGCGAGCCGGGCGGCGACACTTGGGGCGGCCTGCCCACCGACAAGCGCATCGCGTCCATCTGGGGCCTGCCCGGATCGTATGACCCGGTTCGCAAGACGATCATCTGGGCGACTGCCAACCCGCGCCCCTATCCGCGCATGACGCGGCACAACGGCAATCCCGACGCCATCTCGCGCACCTCGCCCGCCGAGTTGTACACCAACTCGACGCTGGCGCTCGATCCCGAGACGGGCAAGCTCAAGTGGTATTACCAGCACCTGCCCGGCGACGATTGGGATTCCGACCACGTTCACGAGCGCATCCAGTTGCGCACGGCCATCAATCCCGATCCGGCGGCGGTGAAGTGGATTAACCCGCGAATCAAGCGAGGGGAGCAGCGCGACATCACCATTACGCTGGGCGAGCCGGGCGGCATGTGGGCGCTCGACCGCGCGACGGGCGAGTTCCTGTGGGCCATGCCGTTTCCCGCCGACGTGCCCGACTTCCATCTCTCGAACGTGGATGTCGAGACGGGCAAAGCCACTATCAACTGGGACAAGGTGTTCAAGAAGGATGGCGACAAGAGCCTGGTCTGTTTTTTCAATCACAAGAGCTACTGGCCGACGGCCTACCATCCCGGTACCAACTCGCTGTACGTTCCCTATCATGATTACTGCCTGGAGATGCAGGCCAAGACCAGCAGCCCGTCCGGCTACGGTCAACGCAACGGCATCATCCGCCCCGGCGTGGATCCGCTGAAGGCGTCGGTGCTGGCGAAGGTGGACCTCTCCACGGGAAAAGTTACCAAGCTGCGCGAAGGCTACGCCCCCGGCAACGGCGCGGTGCTGGCCACCGACGGCGGATTGATCTTCTGGGGCGATATGAACCGCCGCTTCCATGCCTTCGACGCCGAGAACGGCAAAGTGTTATGGGAGGCGATTCTCGGCGGAGTAATCCAGATGAGCACCATCACCTACGCCGTAAACGGCAAGCAGTATGTCGCGGTGATGACCGGCGACGGCAATTCGGCGACGGCGGGTCCGATGGGCCAGTCGAAGCTGTTGACCACGCCGCGCGGGCATAACGCCATTTACGTATTCGCGCTGCCGTAGCAGGGGTGACAGAGCCGCGACTGTTAGGAAGCGGGGGTTGGTTTTCGTTGGAAGGCCGCAACCACCGCTCCCTGACGGTCGCGGCTCTGTTACGGCATTGGCAATAATGATATCCAGCGGCAGCGAACGGGGATAGCGCAACTCACTTGTCTAACATATTGTCGAGCAACGATCCGTCAGCCATCTCGAAAAACGATGCCCGGGGCAACGGCGATCGCCGCGCTGGCACGAACTCCGCCGGGCCTGGACACGGGCGAACGCACTCTTCCCGCCGCCTGATTGGCCGCGCGTCCTCTCTGGTCCTGCTATTGGTTTGCCTGATCTCAATCGGTACCATTGGCTTTCGCTATACCGAGGGCTGGGATTGGTTCAAGGCGTTTTACGCCACGCTGATGACGGTGGCTACCATCGGCGCGGACCCACTGAATCAGCTTTCTCCCCAAGGCCAGATGTTCAACGCCATACTGATTGTTCTTGGCGTGTCCGTAGTGGGCTTTGCGATTGGATCGTTCACGCAGGCGATGGTAGAATTCGAACTCGGTTCATTCTTTGGACGACGGCGCATGGAAAAAGAGATCTCCAAATTGCACGATCACTTCATAGTCTGTGGCGCAGGCCGCGTGGGACGGCGCATCTCCACGGAAATAATGGAGCGCGGATTGCCGGTGGTGATGATCGAGAAAGACCAGTCACGGGCGCAGTGGGTGCGCGATCACGGCATTCCTCTGATTGTTGGCGATGGCAGCAGCGAAGCGACCCTGCGCGAGGCGCACATTGGGCAGGCACGCGGGCTGGCCAGTGCGGTTACGTCGGATGCGCAGAATGTTTACATCGTACTTACCGCGCGCGGCCTTGCGCCGGACCTGTTCATCATCGCGCGCGCCAGCGAGGAGGATGCCGACTCCAAATTGATGCGCGCGGGAGCCTCGGCGGTGATCTCTCCGTATAATTACGCCGGGGAGTCGATGGCCCGCATGATGACCCGGCCGCATGTGCAGTCGTTTTTGGATTCAGCGCTGTCGTCGTTCAGCCAGGGTGGGCTGAATCTCCAGATGGAGGAGGTGCGCGTGGAGCCGGGTTCCCATCTCGTCGGCGCCAGTCTGGCGGAGTCCGCGATTGGCGCAAAGCTGGGTGTCATTGTGATGGCGATCCGCAAACCACAGGGCGGCGTGCAGTTCAATCCCGGCTCGGATCACGTCATCTCGGTGGGCGACTATCTGATTGCCATGGGCGACATCGAAAAGCTGCGGCAACTGGAAACGCTGGCGGGGCCCGGTTAGCAGCGCGCCGGTGCCGCCCGAACCGAGCCGCAAAGCCGTTTAGCGTGGCTGGGCATCATCGTCAATATGAAATTTAGACCATCATTCTTGCCGATCCCGCCACGCCGTGGGCGCATTGCGCTGGTGATCGCGCTGGCTGCGGCGCTGGGCGGCTGCGGCGGTGGTGCCAACCAAACCAAACTAACGCTGGCGGGCGGCTCGATGTCAGGCGCATGGTCGGCCATCAGCGAAGGCGTGGCCAACACGTTGCGGCGCGAGAATCATGGCGTGGCGATCACGCATGAAGTGGGCATGGACGGCGCGAATGCCGCGCTGGTCGACACCGGTCGCGTGCAGCTCGGCATGTTGCACTCGGCGATGGGACGCCTCGCCATCGAGGGCCAGCCGCCGTACACGAAAAAATATCCCAACGTCCGCGCCATCTCCCGCGTCTACACCGACTCGGCCTATCACTTCCTGGTCCGTGAGGCTTCGGGCATTACCTCGCTGGAGCAGATTAAAGAACAGCGTATTCCCCTGCGCCTCAGCGTGATGTACCGCGGCTCGCTCATGGAGACGGCCAGCCGTCTGGTGCTCGCCGCCTACGGCATGAGCTATGAGGACATCGAGTCCTGGGGCGGCAAAGTTTATTTCCGCGCGCTGGTGCCTTCCATGGAATTGATGATCGACGATTCGCTCGACGCGCTGGCTCTGAGCGTGCAGTTTCCTGAGACCAACATTACCGAGGCCAGCGTCCAGCACCAGTTTCGTCTATTGCCAATTTCGGAAGCGGCCATCGCCGCGGTGAATCAGAAGCTCGGGACTTATCGCACGGTCATTCCCGGGGGAACGTACCGCTTCGCGCCGGATCCTGTTGCCACCTTCAGCGACAACTGCGTGCTCATTGTCAACGCGCAGATGCCCGAGCAGGAGGTGTACGATCTTACGCGCGCGCTGTTCAAGAATCTTGATTATCTGCGATCCGTGCATCGCTCGATGAAGTCGCTGACCGGCGAGACCATGTCGCAGGTCAGTAATATCCCTCTGCACCCCGGCGCGGCGCGGTTTTATAGCGAGGCGGGGTTGCTCCCACCTGCGCTTTGAAATTCCACTCGGCTGTCATCCTGAGCGCAGCGAAGAGGATCTGCTTTCCTGGGCAGGCTGCACGGGTCCGAAAAGCAGGTTCTTCGCTACGCTCAGAATGACAGTCATGATGATGTAAATTTGATGACCAACCTTGGAGCCGACTTGATCTTTTCGACCGCCGCTGACCACACCCGCTGGAAACCATTCCTGCATTGGTTCGCTGTCGTATTCTCGATTTTTCAAATCTGGTTGGTGGTCCTCAGCACCGTGGACCCGCTGTTGCAACGGGCCATCTTCCTCACTGGCATTCTGACGCTTGCCTTTCTCGGCCACCGTCCCGAGCGCAGTGCGTACCGCGACGCGCCCAACACCGTCGAGATCATGGAAGCAATGCTGGCGGCGGGCTGTGGCGCGTATTTCTTCTCGCAGATTGACCGCTACCTCTATCGCTGGCCGCTGGTGGACTCGCTCACCGACGTGGACATTGTAGTCGGCGCGCTCATGTTGCTGCTGGTGCTCGACCTCACTCGCCGCTACGTCGGCTGGGCCGTGCTGGTGATCGCCGTGGTCTTCGCCGCGTATGCTCTGGCGGGACATATGCTGCCCGGGGTGTTCTCGCACCGCGTCTATACCGTGCCGGAATTTCTCGATCAAATGGTCTTCACCCTCAACGGCATCTTCGGCGCGCCGCTGGCGGTGGCGGCCACATACGTTTTCATGTTCGTCATCTTCGGCGTGGCGCTGTTTCATTCCGGCGCGGGCGAGTTCTTCATGGGACTTGCGCAATCGCTGGCCGCGCGCGCGACGGGCGGCGCCGCCAAGGTTGCGGTGATCTCCTGCGGCCTGTTCGGCATGTTCTCGGGCTCACCCACCTCGGACGCCGTGACCACGGGTACGTTCACGATTCCATTCATGAAACGCGTCGGCTATAAAGCCGCCGAGGCGGGAGCGATTGTTGCCGTGGCCGCCACTGGCGGAGGCATCATGCCGCCCATCATGGGCTCGGCGGCATTTCTGATGGCCGAGTTCACTGGCATCCGCTACGTCAACATTGCCATTGCCGCCACGCTGCCCGGCATCCTTTATTATTTGTGTCCGCTCGCTCAGTTGCATTTCCAGGCGCTTAAGGAAAACAAGGAAACCGCGCCCGAGCAAGCCGGCCCGCCGTTCCGCGAACTGATCGCGCGCAACTGGCAGTTCGTGATTCCCATCCTCGCGCTGAGTTGGCTCCTGCTGACCGCCACCAATCCCGTGAAGGCCGCGGGCATCGCCGCTGCGCTGACGGTAATGGTCTCCTGGGTGCGGCCCGAGACGCGCATGGGACTCTCGAAGATCGCCGACGTGCTCGATGAGAGTGCGCGCGCCACCGTGATGGTGGTGGGCGCGACGGCCTCGGCGGGAATCCTGGTCGGATCATTCGCCATCACCGGCCTCGGTGGAAAATTCAGCGGCATGTTGTTTGAGATGGCCGGGCAGAACCTACTCCCCGCGCTGATCATTACCATGATCATCTGCCTCATTCTGGGCATGGGCATGCCCACGCCGTCGGCCTATATTCTGACGGCGGTGGTCGCCGTCCCCGCGCTGGTGCGGCTGGGCATTCCAGTGCTCTCCGCGCATATGTTCGTTTTATACTTCGCCTGCCTGTCGGCCATCACGCCACCCGTCGCCGTCGCCGCGTTCGCCACCGCCGGTATCGCTGGCGCTGATCCTAACGAAGTGGGCTTCCGCGCGGTGCGCCTGGGGATCGTTGCATTTCTGGTGCCCTTCATCTTTGTCTACCAACCGGCGCTGCTGCTGCGCGGCACCGTGGTTGAAGTGGTCATCGCCGCCGCCACTTCCATCAGCGGTGTGATTTTGCTGGCCGCTGGCATCGAAGGCTGGCTGATGGCGCGCGCTCTCTGGTGGGAGCGCGCCATGCTGCTGGCCGGCGGCATTCTCCTGCTGATCCCCGGCCTGTACACGGACATCCCTGGCGTGATCCTCGCGGCGGCGGTCCTGACGAGCCAATGGCGCAAGCGCGCGTGATCCGAGCCGCGACAGTCATGGAGCGGCCGCGATGTAAATCAGCGCCACTAGGCTGAATGACTCTGGATAATGCGGGTCGACATGGGTTTGAGTCTTGCATTGGTTTTCGCGCTACTTCACATGGTGGCCACTTCAGGACTGTCGCGGCTCGGATCATGCATTTTGCGAATACAATAGAGCGATGCCGATGATCTTCGAATCCTTCTATCTCGCCTGCCTGTCGCACGCCTCCTACCTGATCGGATCGGAGGGCGTGGCTGCCGTGGTCGATCCGCAGCGCGACGTAAAAATTTATGAGGACTTCGCGGCGGAGCACGGCCTGAAGATTCAGCACATCATCGAAACCCACCTGCGCGCCGATTTTGTCTCTGGCCATCGCGAGCTGGCTGACCGCACCGGCGCGAAGATTTATCTGGGCCACCGCGCGGGCGCGACGTTTGCTCATGTGCCGGTTCATGATGGCGACCAGATAACGTTTGGCCGCTGCAAACTGCGCTTCCTGGAAACGCCAGGACACACGATGGAAAGTATCTCGGTGTTGGTAACTGATTTGGACAAGGGGCCGGAGCCATCCGCCGTGTTGACAGGCGACACACTCTTCATCGGGGATGTGGGGCGACCGGATCTGTCCGCCGACAAAACGCCGCAGGAATTGGCCGCCATGCTCTATACCAGTTTGCAAACCAAGCTGCTGCCGTTGGCCGACACTGTGGAAGTGTATCCCGCGCACGGGGCCGGCTCCATGTGCGGGCGCCGATTGAGCGAAGAGCGCGTTTCCACGATTGGCAAAGAGCGGGCGGGGAACTACGCGTTGCAGGCGCGATCGCAGGACGAGTTCGTGAAATTGCTGACCGCGGAGCTGCCGGAGAGGCCCGGCTATTTCGCGCTGGACGCCGAGATCAATCGCGCTGGCGCGCCCGCGCTGGAGGCTCTGCCGCCACTGCGAGCACTGTCGCCTGCGGATGTGATGGCGGAGGTGACAAAGGGAGCGGTGCTGCTCGACGTGCGGCCCACCGACCAATTCTCCGGTGCGCATATCTCCGGCTCATTGCACATTTCTCTCAGCGGGCAGTTCGCTTTCTGGGCAGGTTCGTTGCTCGGCCTGGACGCACGGCTCATCCTGATCGCCGAGAATGCCGAGCAGGTCGAAGCGGCTCGGCTGCGGCTGTCGCGCGTGGGACTCGACGGCACCATGGGATTTCTCGACGAAGGCATCACCGCGTGGATCAACGCCGGACACGATGTGGTGCGGCTCCCGCAAATAACCGCTCCGGAGCTGGCGCGCATGATGCGCGAGGAGCCGGGCACTTTTAATGTGCTGGACGTGCGCCGAAGCGGCGAATGGAAAGAAGGCCATCTTCCGGGTGCGACGTTTCGACCGCTCGATCAATTGAGCAAGCATCTGAGTGATCTGGATCGTGCGCGGCCCTCCGTCGTACATTGCAAGAGCGGATACCGTAGCGCCATCGCGTGCAGCTTGCTGGAGCGGGCGGGCCTGCGCGAAGTGATCAATCTGGTGGGTGGGTACGATGCGTGGCTGGCGCTGCAACTGCCTGTGGAAACGACAGCCGTGCCGGCGCAATAGATAAGCAACGCAATGCGAGAGTGAGTAAGCTTGGACACCAATCAGCTTTATGATGTGTTGATCGTTGGTGGCGGCAATGCCGCGCTATGCGCCGCCATCACCGCGCGCCAGGCCGGCGCCAGCGTGATTGTGCTGGAGGCCGCGCCGCGACATTTTCGCGGCGGCAACAGCCGCCACACGCGCAACTTCCGCTGCATGCACGATGCGCCCGCCGATGTGCTCACCGACGCCTATGGCGAAAATGAATATTGGGAAGACTTGCTCAAGGTAACCGCCGGCCACACCGACGAAAAGCTGGCGCGCATGGTCATCCGCCAGACCTCTGAGTGCCGCCCGTGGATGCGCGCGCACGGCGCGCGATTTCAACCATCACTCGGCGGGACGCTGCATCTCTCGCGCACCAATGCCTTCTTTCTCGGCGGCGGAAAGGCGCTGATGAATGGCTATTATCGCGCCGCGGAAAAAATGGGGATCGAGATCGAGTACAACGCCGAAGTGAACGAACTGAATTTTCGTGATGGGCGATTTCACTCCGCCGTCGTCGTGCGCAAGGGATTCACTGAGGTTGTACGGGCTAAAACGCTGGTGGCCGCGGCGGGTGGATTTCAAGCCAACATCGAGTGGCTGCGCTCGGCCTGGGGCGAGGCTGCCAATAATTTTCTGATTCGCGGCACGCCCTACGACAACGGCCACATCCTGCGCCTGCTGATGAATCAAGGCGCGCGGACCGTCTCTGACCCCACGCAATGCCACTGCGTGGCCATTGACGCGCGCGCGCCGCGCTTTGATGGAGGGATCATCACGCGTGTCGATTGCGTCTCGCTCGGCATCACCGTCAATCAGCATGCGCAGCGCTTCTACGATGAGGGCGAAGATTTCTGGCCGAAGCGCTACGCGATTTGGGGACGGCTTGTCGCGCAGCAGCCGGAGCAGATCGCATACACGATCATCGATTCGCAGGCGATGGGTGCGTTCATGCCGCCCGTGTTTCCGCCCATTCAGGCGCGCTCGCTGCGCGAGCTGGCGGACGCCTTGAAGCTTGATCCGCAGGCGTTGGAGCGTACCGTGGCTGAGTACAATGCCGCGGTGCGCCCGGGAAAATTTGATCACGCCATCCTCGACAACTGCTCGACCGAAGGCTTGCAGCCGGCGAAATCGCACTGGGCGCGCCGCATCGAACGGCCACCGTATTACGCCTACCCACTGCGCCCCGGCATCACCTTCACCTACCTGGGCGTGGCGGTGAATGAGCGCGCTGAGGTTTGCTTCGAGGAGAACCGGAAGTTGGACAATGTCTTCGCTGCCGGTGAGATTATGGCAGGGAACATTTTGGGCAAGGGGTATCTCGCGGGTCTCGGCATGGCCATCGGCACGGTGTTCGGCCGTATCGCCGGAGAGGAGGCTGCGCGCCGTGCCCACGCCTAACCCGCAAACATCTTTAGTAACCATCGGCGAAACGGGTAAACTGACGCTGGCCATCTTGCAGGATGGCGAGCGTGTCATGCGCATCTGCAACGCCTGCCGCTACTGTGAAGGCTTCTGCGCTGTTTTCCCCGCGATGGAACGGCGCATGGAATTCGGCGAGAAGGACCTTCTGTATCTCGCCAATCTTTGCCACGATTGTGGCGAGTGTTATTACTCCTGCCAGTACGCGCCGCCGCATGAATTCGCAGTTCATATCCCGCAGACCATGGCGGAGATTCGCCGCCAGACCTATCGCGAGTACGCCTGGCCCGGTGCGCTGAAGGGATTATTCGCGCATAACGGTTTGGCTTTGGCGCTGGGTGCATTGATCGCGCCGCTGCTGTTTCTGGTCTATCTGTACACGGTTGCCACGCCGGGCGTTTTCTTCGGCGCGCACGCGGTAGCTGATGGCGCCTTCTATCGTGTGATGCCGCACGGCGCGATGGTTGCGCTATTTTCATTGCTGGGGATCGGCGTTTGCGTGGCCTTCGCTGCCGGTCTATATCGATTCTGGCGCGACCTTGGTGAGCCGCTCTCCACGCTGTTTGACATGCGCGCGTTGAAGCAGGCGATGGTAGACGCGATGACGCTGCGCTATTTGGATGGAGGCGGAGAAGGTTGCGCGTATCCCGACGAAGTGCCCTCCACCGCGCGGCGGACGTTCCATCATCTGACTTTCTACGGTTTCCTCCTCTGTTTCGCCGCAACCAGCGTGGCGGCCTTCTATCACAACGTGATGGGATGGAAAGCGCCCTATGCGCTGCTCAGCGTCCCTGTTATTTTCGGAACCATCGGCGGCATCGGACTGCTGATCGGGCCGGTGGGCCTGCTGTGGCTGAAAATTATTCGCGATCCCGAGACGCAGGACCGCAAGCAGTCGGGAATGGATACGACGTTTCTGGCCATGCTTTTTCTCACCAGCCTTACCGGATTTTTGTTGCTGATCCTGCGGGAGTCTTCCGCGATGGGCGCAGTGTTGGCCATTCATCTTGGCATAGTTGCGGGGCTATTTATCACCATGCCGTATGGAAAATTCGTGCACGCCATCTATCGTTCGGCGGCGCTGGTGCTGAACGCGCTGGATAAGCGCAGGCCCTTGAAACTTCCTGTCGGTGAAATATAATCCGGTGGCGTTATAATGAGCGAGCTAAAAAAAAAGATAAGGACGTGGGAACGATGGAGAATATGCGAAAAGTTATGGGTGCCGTGCTACTCGGTCTGATGTTGACTGGTAGCGCAATGGCGCAGATGAAGGGTCTTACGATCATTGCGCCGGCGGCTCCGGGCGGCGGATGGGATCAGACGGCGCGCATGATGCAGCAGGCGTTGCAGCAGGGCGGCATCGCCTCGCCTGTAAAGGTGATGAATGTGCCCGGCGCGGGCGGCACCATTGGTCTGGCGCAGTTTGTCAACAATGATAAGGCCAAGCCCGACGTGCTGATGGCCATGGGCCTGATCATGGTGGGAGCGGTGCTCACCAACAAGTCTCCCGTTACGCTTGCGCAGATTACGCCCATCGCGCGGCTCACCGGTGAGTACGAAGTGCTGGTGGTGCCCGCCGCTTCTCCCTATAAAACGCTCGCGGATTTCATGAAAGCGTGGAAGGCGAATCCGGGAATGGCCATTGCGGGAGGCTCGGCTGGCGGGACGGATCATATGCTGGCGGGGTTGCTCGCTAAAGCCTCTGGCGTGGATGTAAACAAAGTGAATTACGTGCCGCACTCCGGCGGCGGCGAGTCCATTGCTTCGCTCATCGGCAATCAAGTGGCGGCGGGGATTAATGGCCTTGGAGAACTCGTCCCGTTCATCAAGTCGGGCAAGCTGCGCGCGCTGGCCATCTCGTCCGACAAGCGGTTGGCGGGCATGGACATTCCCACCTTCGTTGAGCAGAAGGTGAACCTCACTCTGGCCAACTGGCGCGGCGTGGTCGCGCCGCCGGGGATCAGCGCGCAACAGAAGGCCGCGCTGGTGGCGACGGTCGACAAGATGCACCAGTCGCAGCAGTGGAAGGACATTCTCAAGAAGAATGACTGGATCGACCTCTATCAATCCGGCGCGCCATTTGATGCTTATCTCAAGGAAGAAGACAAGCGCGCGACTGAAGTGCTGCGCTCCATCGGCTTGGTGAAATAATTAATTGCGGTTCGCGTAGCGTTACGTTGTCATTCTGAGCGTAGCGAAGAATATGTTTTTTCGCGGATGTAAGCGCAAAGCAGATCCTTCGCTGCGCTCAGGATGACATTTCTTGGAGTTATATAATGCGTCATCGCCAATGTGGAATCGTGAAAGTGGATGCCTGCATCGGCCTGACCGTCGCGGCGCTCGGAGGCCTGTTGGCATTGGGGTTGAGCGGCATCAGCTTCGGCGCGGGCTATGACCGCATCGGCCCGCGCTTCTTCCCTTACGTCGTTGCCGTGGGATTACTCGTGCTGGGTGGCTGGTTTCTGGCGGCGGGATTTCTGCGCAAGCAAGCGGCTCCGCTAACAACCTCGGAAACTGGCATGGAAGCGCCGGTCAACTGGACTCCGTTGATCTATCTTGCACTGGCCCTGATCTTAAATCTTCTCCTGCTCGATCGGGCCGGGTTTGTGATTGCCTCCGCCATTCAATTCTGGCTTGTCGCGCGCGCGTTCGGTAGCCGACGGCTCTTTCGCGATGTGTTTGTTGCGGTGATGCTTTCGGTCATCTGCTTCGTCGCATTTTCGAGAGGACTCGGATTGACGTTGCCATCGGGAATTCTTGAAGGTATTCTTTGAGCCAGTTGGTCCACATAAGGAGCACTTCCATGCACTTGACTCACGCCAGGATTGGGTTGTACATCGCTTCTATCGTTTTCCTTGTGACTGCGCCGGCGACTTCCGTCCGCTCTCAGCAACCCGGTTTTGTGCCGGTGAGCGATGCCGTGTTGCAGAAGCCTGCCGAGGGCGACTGGCTGATGTGGCGGCGCGATCAGACGGTCAGCGGCTACAGCCCGCTTGAGCAGATCAATAAGCAGAATGTTGGGAAACTCCGTCTGGCGTGGGCGTGGGCGATGGAGGCCGGGCAATCGGAGCAGGAGCCGATTGTCTATCGCGGCGTGATGTATCTGCCGCACAACGGCGGCGTGGTGCAGGCGCTCGATGCCAAGAACGGAAACGTGATCTGGGAGTACCGGCGCAAGCTGGAGCGCGACATGTTGAGCGCGACGACGCGCAATCTGGTTATCTATCGCGACCGGATTTATATGACTTCCCCGGACGCTTACGTTATTGCGCTCGATGCGCAGACGGGCAAGATGGTTTGGGAGACCAAGGCCGCCGACCACGAAAAGCGCGTGGACTTTTCGTCCGGCCCCATCGCGGGCGACGGGAAAATATTCGCGGGAATGACCTGTGGTGTGGGTACGCCCGAGCCATGCTCAGTCAGCGCGTATGATGCCGACACGGGCAAGCACCTGTGGCGGCGCGAGTCCGTGGCGGGGCCGAATGATTCGGCGGAGGCCAATGCCAGTTGGGGCGGTGCACCTTATGACAAGCGGCGCAAGGCGTCGTTCTGGCTGACTGGCAGTTACGATCCGCAGTTGAAGTTAGTCTACTGGACCACGGCGAGTCCGTATCCTTATCCGGAAATTCTGAAGGGAACGGGCAGCGGCTCGCTGCTCTACTCGAATTCAATCCTGGCGCTCGATGCCGCCACCGGCGCGATCAAGTGGCATTTCCAGATGCAGCCCCGCGACAACTTCGACATGGATCATCAGGACAATCCCATCTTGGCCAACGTGCGCATGAACGGTATCGAGCGCAAGGTTGTTTACGCGCTAGGCAAGCCCGGCATCCTGTGGGCCTTCGACCGCGAGAAGGGAAGCTATCTGTGGCACAAGCAAATCGTGCCGTTCCAGAATCTCTACAAGAGCATTGATGCGAAAACCGGCGCGATAACCACCAATGTGGATATCATCCCCAAGAAAATCGGCGACGTGCAGAAGGTCTGTCCGGGAATGCGCGGCGGTAAACTGTTCCAGAGCAAAGCCTACAGCCCGAAGAGCAATGCGGTATTCAGCCCGGTGAGCAATGAATGCTCGGTGTTTGAAATATTGCCGCTCGATAAATCCACTTCCGGCGTGAAGTATGACGAGATACAGCACATGGAAGGCTCCGGCGGAAAGGTGGGTCGCTTGATGGCGGTCTCGGCTTCGACGGGTGAGGCGATGTGGACCTTCGACACGCGGGCGGCGATGGGTTCACCGCTCGCCACTGGCGGCGGATTGGTTTTTGTCGGCGACATGCACCGCAATTTTCGCGCCCTCGATGCGGACAACGGAAAAGTTCTGTGGGACATTCCGCTCAGCGCGCCCATCACGGGCTATCCCATCAGCTATGCGGTGGACGGCAAACAGTACGTCGCCGTGGCCCTGGGCGGGCGCACCTCCGGGTCGATGCACCTCGCGCAACTTTATCCTGAACTGAAAGGCGTCGGCGGCAGCAACGTGCTGATGGTTTTCGCGCTCGGCGAGTAATCCGGGCGCTGTTCACGAACTTCAATATTTCCGATCGAGTACAATCCCAAAGATGGAATCTTTTTCCGCTTTAATGCACGGGTTCGGAGTTGCTCTTACCGTTGGAAATCTTTTTTGGGCACTCGTGGGCGTGGTGCTTGGAACTATCGTCGGCATCCTGCCGGGCATTGGTCCGGCGCTAACCGTCGCCTTGCTGCTGCCGGTTACTTTTCAGCTAGATCCCACCAGCGCGTTTATCATGTTCGCCGGCATATACTCCGGCGCGATGTATGGCGGATCGACGACTTCGATCCTGATGAATACACCCGGCGAGAGTGGCAGCATGATCACCGCCATCGACGGACACGCGATGGCTCGCGCTGGTCGAGCGTCCGCCGCGTTGGCTACTGCTGCCATCGGATCGTTTGTTGCGGGAACTCTTGGGACGATTGGCCTCACCTTCGCCGCGCCGGTCCTGGTGGAGTTCGCGCTATCATTTGGGCCGGCGGAATACTTTGCGCTGATCGTCCTTGGTTTTACCACCATTTCGGCGGTACTGGGCGACACTCCCATGCGCGGACTTGTGAGCCTGTTCTTCGGTCTGGCGCTGGGCTTGGTTGGCATTGACTTGCAGACGGGGCAGGCGCGCTATACATTCGGGGTGCCGCAGTTGCTCGACGGCATTGATGTGGTTGTGGTTGTCGTCGGATTGTTTGCCGTGGGAGAGACGATCTTCCTGGCCACGCAGAAGCAGGAGGACTTGAGCCTCACCAAGGTGCGTGGTTGGACGTGGATGACGCGTGCGGATTGGTCGCGCTCATGGAAGCCGTGGCTGCGGGGTACGGCACTCGGTTTCCCGATTGGTGCGCTGCCGGTGGGTGGTGCGGAGATCCCCACGTTTCTTTCGTACTGGCTGGAGAAAAAAGTCTCACGTCATCCCGAAGAGTTTGGTAAAGGCGCGATTGAAGCCGTGGCCGGGCCCGAGGCCGCCAACAACGCGGCGGCGGCGGGCGTGTTGGTCCCTCTGTTGACGCTCGGCCTGCCCACTTCGGCCACGGCGGCCATCATGCTGGCCGCGTTTCAACAATACAATATTCAGCCAGGTCCTCTGCTGTTTACCACCAACCCTGAGTTGGTCTGGGGACTAATTGCCAGCCTCTATGTCGGCAACGTGATGTTGCTAGTGCTGAATCTGCCGTTGGCTCCGCTGTGGGCGCGTCTGCTGGAAATTCCACAGCCGTTCCTTTACGGCGGCATCCTGGTTTTCGCTGCGCTGGGAACTTACAGCCTGAACAATTCCGTGTTTGATGTTGGCTTGATGTACGGCGTCGGCGTGGTGGGCTACCTGATGCGGCGCGCTGACATCCCCGTTGCTCCGGCGATCATCGGCCTGATCCTCGGGCCGATGGCTGAGCAGCAGTTCCGCCGCGCGCTGGCCATCGCACAAGGTGATGGCACGGTTTTCTTCACGCGCCCGTTATCGGCGACGCTGTTGACGCTGGCCGTCTGCGCGCTAATCATTCCCGCGCTGATCAAGTGGATTGCGAAACGTCGCGTAACCGCCCCGTGACAGTACCGCGCGCGTAAGCGAACGGGCCCGTCGCTGCTGGAGAAGCGGGGCGGGTCCGCTTGCTTACGCGCGCGGCTCTGTTAATTACGATGACGCGGAGGAGTAGGCGCGCAGGCCGGCGCGCCAGAGGCGCGTCAGGAAGAAGAACATGGCACCGGTAACCGCAAAAATGTGCAGGAGAACGGCGAGAGACGGTCCTTCAAAGAGAACTCGCGTGGGAAATGAAACAATCAGGCCGAAGGGAAGAATGGAAACCAGGATGCGTGCCGTCCATCCCTGAAAGATGCCGTGCGGGCGCGTCATATATTGCTCCGTGGCCCACATGAATTCCCGCAGGCCGCCGGATGCGTGCAACCAAAACGTGGGAATGATGAACAGCATACTGAGCGCGTAATGCAGGACCACGCCAACCAGAAGTAGAACAAGAAACAGCAGAATCGATGCCGCTCCCAGCTCACTCGGATAGCGCGCCAGAGTCCAGGTCAGAATGCCGCAGGCCATCAGCAGGTTAACGAACGAATTGGCGGCGAAGTCCCGGACACTCAGGATGAACAATGATGAAACTGGGCGCACGAGGTGGTAATCCACGTCGCCCTTGTTGATATAGGTGGGTAGCCACCACATATTGTTCGAGAACAGAGTCATGTGTACGGCATCCACCACGAAGACGCCGCCGGCGAAGACCAGCATCTGATCGAAGGTCCATCCGCCCAGCAGCGGTGTGTGCTGGTAGAGTATCCAGAAAAACGAGATGTTCACAATGTTCCAGATGATGTCCATGCCGATGCGGAAGAAAAAATCGATGCGGAACTCCATGGCCTTGCTGAACGAGAATCGTATGAAGGCGGCGTAGAGCCGAAGATATCGCTTCATATGCCCACCCCGGTGTACTGCAAATTGCCACGGCGCCAAATCCAGCGAATGACAAATGAGAAGAGGAGGCACCATCCCGCGGCAATCGCCAATCCCGTGGCCCACTCCGCCATGGACGCGCGGCCCAGCAGAACGCGCACCGGGAGCGAATAAAGATAGGCGAAGGGAAGCGCGTCAAGAATAGGCCGGGACCACGGAGGAAACATGTCCAGAGGCAGCAGCAGTCCGCCGAGCAACGAGGTGGCGAAGCGCGAGGCCACCACCAGGCTCCAAACATTGTCAGCCCAAAATGCCACGGCCTGAATGGGCAGCAGCAGCAAATAGTGCAGCAGATTGGCCATCGCCAGCGAGAGCACATACATGGCGACGGTACCAGAGGTGATGTGGATTTCATCCGGGATGCCGATCAGCAAGAGGGCCGCGATGCCGAAAACAATCATCTGCAATATCTGCGGCGCAAGCCCCCCCGCCTGTTGCGCGTACTTCACCGCGGCGTAGGGAACCGGATAGAGCAAGTAGCGGGAGAGGCTGCCGTCGTAGATGTCCTGCGACGCGGCCAACTCGACCTCATTGGATTGCACGACGCGGCCGGTGAGCGAGGCGAAGATGTAATAAAGCAACATGCCGCTGACCGAGTAGCCGGCGATCTCGGTTTTCCCGGACGAGGAAAACATGGCGTGGGTGATGGCCCAGAACACGCTGAAACTGACGGCGATGCCGCCAAGCGAATTGATCCAGAAGTCGGCGCGGTAGGACATGCGCTTGCGCGCCTCCACGCTGAAGATGTGCCACAGTAGCGCGGGCCTCATGTCGCCTCCGTGGAAGGCATCGCCTGGTGTTGAACCTCCGGCTGGCGGGCGCGCTGAATGCGCTCAATCACCGTGCCAATGTCGGCGTCTTCGATGGCCAAATCGATCACCGGCAACCGGCGCAGCAGCTCGGCGGCGGCCTCGGCCACGCGGGCGCGATCCACGCGCAAGCGCACCATGTCCGCCGTGCGCTGCTCGACCACGCCAAGCGCGTCCAGCCCGTCCGCTTCATGCGCTATCGTCGGCGCTGATGTATCCATTGCATCCGGTTTGTGTAAGTGGGCAGTGATGACTTTGTGATCCGCGTAGTCAGCGACGACTTTTTCGAGCGAGCCGTCAAAGACGATCTCGCCTTCGCGCAGGATGATGATGCGGCGGCAGAGGCGCTCGATGTCCTCCATATAGTGGCTGGTGAGAATCATGGCGGGGCGACGCTCGGCCTGGTAGCGCAGCAGAAATTCCCGGATGGCGCGCTGTGAGGTGAGGTCTAGTCCGATGGTGGGCTCGTCGAGAAACACCACGCGCGGGGAGTGCAGCAGCGCGGCGATCAGCTCCATCTTCATGCGCTCGCCAAGGGAGAGCCGGCGAATTTGCACCTGAAGCTGATCGTGGACTTCGAGCGTGGTGGTGAGATCTTCCAGCGTTGTGCGGAATTGCTTATCGGGAATCTGGTAAATTTCCTTGAGCAACAGAAAGCAGTCGGCGGCAGGCAGGTCCCACCAGAGCTGCGCCTTCTGTCCCATGATGAGCGCAATCTGCCGGCGGAAGCGGTTGTCGCGCTCCCATGGCGTGTAGCCCAGCACGCGGGCGCGCCCGCTGGTGGGGTGGATGATGCCGGCGAGCATCTTCACGATGGTTGTCTTTCCCGCACCGTTTGCGCCGACTAGTCCGACGATCTCACCCTCGCCGATGTGGAAGGAAATATC
>CAMBEY010000022.1 GCA_945865705.1 Candidatus Sulfopaludibacter sp. SbA3 | reverse complement strand
GTGTAGACATCATCCACTTAGAGTGATATCAATTTGATAGCACTCAACCCAACGACATCCATGACAACACATCCCACTCACAATGATTCCAACTCCGAGCGCCCAGCCAATGTCCGTTCCGGCTGGGGAATGCTTGCCTTCAATCTCATCTCGCGCGTAAGCAAGCGGACACGCGAGCATGGTAGAAACTGCCAGATATCACGATAAGGCTCGCAGCAGAACGAGCTGGTTGCCCAACGCGAGCACGCTGGTCCCGCCGGGCGTGTCCGCTTGCTGACGCGCGCGGCACTGTGACGGAATGGCCGCTCCGGCAGCCCAAATTTTTCAGCGCGGTTTCTTCCACAAAACCCACGTGGTCATCGAGCGCAGATTTTGCACCACCGTGGTCTTCAACGGATCGGCCATCTCGGCCCCCAACCGTTCGGTGATCGAGACGAGCAGCGCTTCGTCCACCAGATACCGCTCCGAGCCATCCGGCGATTTATAGCGACGGCCCCCGTCGCTTGGATTGTCGCGGCTCCCAATGCGTTGTACCTTGCTCTCCATGCCGATGGTGGAGCCGAGGCGGCAGAAGAAGAGCCCGCCGGGCTTCAGCACACGCCAGCATCCCATCAGCATGGACTCGAAGTGCGCGTCGTCGCGGGCGAAATGGAGGACCGTGTTGCAGATGACCACGTCCGCGCAGGCATCGTCGAACGACATTCGCTCGACCGGCTCGACGCGGAAATTCTGCGCCGCCCGATCCGGGGAAAGTCCCGCAGAAAGCCCCGGCGCCAGTTGCCGCGCCAGCGCGCGAATGCCCTCCACCGTCCGCGCATCCGCATCCGCGCCGAACACGGTGTACTCCTCACGCAGAAAGTAAACAATGTTCCGCCCGCCGCCGCACCCCGCGTCCAGTATGGTCATGCCGGGCACAATGCGCCCTTTTAGTAGCTGGTCGAAAAGATAAATATCAATCTGGCCGAATTGCTCTTGCAGCGTGAGTTTGGACATCTAAGAAAAGTAGCCCGGCAGCATGGTCGCGTCAAGTTGTTTGTGATGGTGATAGTGGGTCAGTCTGAACTGAATAATGTCATTCCGAGGAGCGCGGCGACGAGGAATCTGCTGTGCTCTCAATAGGGCCAGGCGAACAGCAGATTCCTCGCTCCGCTCGGAATGACAATCGTTGACACTGCGAAAGCCCTGGGGCAGACGGGATGTATTCTCTCCTTCGCGCAAAGCCCCAGGGGGGCGACAAGAAAGTAGCCCCGGGCGCAAGCCCGGGGTATGGTAAACAAACGCCAAACTTCCACTCTGCCGAAGGCCCGTCCACCGCAGCCCCGCCCCGCCGGGGCGCAGGAGGACACAAGTGTCGCCCTCTTCCATTTGCACTTCCGCCGCGCGCCGCCCAACCCCCGGACGCGGTGGCGAGATGCGCGCCGTCACCAGTTTGTTCAAAGTGTCTGCTCGCCGGAGGTGTGCGTGTTCATTACGGCCCCAAAGCCCGCTCCGGCTGCGCCTGCGCTCCTGCCTTCGGCAGAGAGGAAGCCTGCGCGGCGTCCATCTCTACCCCGGGTTCACACCCGGGGCTACTTTCTTGCCGCCCCTCCGGGGCTCTGAGTGGTTGCGGAGACATCGGCTGCGGCTGGGAATTCCTGTGCTTGTTGCTGGTGGTCGTGTAGCTTCTAGTAGGGGTAGGCCTCCGGCCTGCCTCTACTTCGTTCCGGAAAAGAACCGACAGGCCGGAGGCCTGTCGCTACCAACCCTCTACTCGCCACTCCCCGCGCCGTCCTCCGGTGCCGCCTCGGGCGCGGCTTCTGGGCGCAGCAATGGGAACAAGATCACGTCGCGGATGGAACGTGAGCCGGTGAGCAGCATCACCAGGCGGTCGATGCCGATGCCTTCGCCCGCCGTGGGCGGCATGCCGTAGCTCAACGCGCGGATGTAGTCCTCGTCGATGGGGTGAGTCTCCTGATCGCCGCGCTCCTTGGCCTCGGCCTGCATCTGGAAACGCTTGCGCTGCTCCTCGGGATCGTTGAGTTCTGAGTAGGCGTTCAATATCTCCATGCCGCCGATGTAGGCCTCGAAGCGCTCGACGTAGGCAGGCTCATCGGGCTTGTTCTTGGCGAGTGGCGAGACCTCGACGGGGAAGTCGTAGATGATGGTGGGCTGCGTCAGGTGCTTCTCGCAGACTGCCTCAAAAAGGTGCAACACGGAATTGCCCAGCGGGACCGCCACCGCGCCGCCGAGACTGGCGTTACCTTCCACTATGGGCATGCTGACCGGCGAGGCGCCGGGGTTCATCTGGTTCCAGCGCTCGACGACCAGCGCGGTGTGGCGCGGGTCATTGAAGTCAGCGAACTTCGGGCGCGAGGATTCCTCCGGCCAGAAGACGCAGATAGCCTCGCGCAGCGAGTAGCGCGTCCATTTGGCCAGGTCGATTTGCGTCTCGCCCCACTGCACGATCGTGCCGCCGATGGAGGCGCGTGCAGCCTCTGGAATCAGGCGTTCGGTGAGGTTCATCAGGTCGCGGTAGTCGGCGTAGGCCTGATAAAACTCCAGCATGGTGTACTCGGGATTGTGGCGGGTCGAGAGGCCCTCGTTGCGGAAGACGCGGCTGATTTCATAGACGCGGTCCAGTCCCCCGACGATGAGCCGCTTGAGATACAGCTCCGGCGCGATGCGCAAATAGAGCGTCAGATCGAGCGCGTTGTGATGCGTTACAAATGGACGCGCCAGCGCGCCGCCCGGCATGGGCTGCATCATGGGCGTCTCCACTTCGATGAAGTCCTCGCGGTCGAGCGCCGTGCGCAGCGCCTGAATCACGCGGCTGCGCACGATAAAGATATTGCGCGACTCGGCGTTCGAGAGCAGATCGAGATAGCGCTGCCGATAGCGCGCCTCCACCTCCTGCAGACCGTGCCACTTTTCCGGCATGGGCAGCAGCGCCTTGGCGAGGAATGTCAACGACTCGGCATGGATGGAAAGCTCGCCGGTGCGCGTGCGGAAGATGTAACCGGTTACGCCGAGTGAGTCGCCCAGATCGAGCAGCTTGTACAACTCGAAAGCGTTGTCGCCCACGGCCTCCTTGCGAACGTAGACCTGTATGCGCTGGCCTGCCTGCACCAGATCGCAGAAGCCCGCCTTGCCCTGGCGGCGAATGGCTTGCAAGCGACCACTGGCCAGCACTGGCGGCTTCGACTCGGCCAGCGCCTCGGAGGTCGATTCGCCGTGCTCGGCATGAATCTTGGCCACGCTATGCGTGAAGGCGAACGAGTTGGGGTACGCGGCATATCCCAACGCCTCAATCTGCTTCAGCTTCTCGCGCCGCTGTTCGTATAGTTCATTCTCGAATGACAAGGTAGAGGCTCCGTCTGCCGGCGTGCATTCAGCCGGGTAGGACATTATATGAACCGCCTCCGCAAGCCGTCAACTTAGGAGCACCGCTTTGGCGAAAGTCCTGGGCCGCAGCTCAGCCCGACGGAAGCCAGCGAAATTGCACGGAATTGCAGTGAGGACAAGTGGGGAACCTGATCGAGGCCGATCCTCTTTGCGGAAAAAGCTGACCAGATGCTCAATTTCAAGGTCTTGGAGTTATATGATCTGCTTTATAATCAATTTATACTATTGATTATAAATAGATTAAAATACTTGACATTATAACACTCATATTTTATTATCATATTGATTAAGATATTGCGGGGTTCCACTCCGCAATCCTGATAGCGTCAAATTACTTAGGAGGCTTGCGTATGTCGACACTAATTCGTTGGAACCCGACTCGGGGTATACCGTTTCTTCATGGCCGTTTGGATAGCGTCTTCAACGACGTCCTAGGACGTGATTGGGGCGGGGAAGAGGGGTTGGCTGCCGGGGCATGGATTCCTCAGGTGGATGTATTCGAGACGCCCACCAGCATCGTATTGAAGGCTGATCTTCCTGAAGTGAAGAAGGCCGACGTGGACATCTCCATTCAGAACAATACACTCACGCTGAAGGGTGAGCGTAAAATGGAGCCAGAGTCCAAGGAGCGGCAGGTATACCGGCTGGAGCGCAGTTACGGAACATTTTCGCGCAGTTTCTCGCTGCCGCCCACCGTGGACACCGAGCGTGTGGAGGCCGAGTTCGCCGATGGCGTGCTCACTCTGACGCTGCCCAAGCGCGAGGAGAATAAGCCGAAGCAGATTAAAGTGAAAGTGAACGGATAACGATGAATTAGCCACTGAGGCACGGAGGCACAGAGATTTTTTGGGGAGGATTTCCCCAGAGTTTTTGCTCCGTGTCTCTCGTGTCTCCGTGGCGAATTAGTTAGGGAAGGGGAGCCCGCCATGCGATTCGAAAAGTTCACCACCAAGGCTCAGGAAGCGGTTCAAGAGGCCCAGCAGAAAGCCTTCAAGATGGGCCATCAAGCCATCGAGCCGGTGCATCTGCTGTGGGCCACCGCGGTGCAGCCGGAGGGCGTGGTGGGCCCCACTCTCCAGAAGATGATTATCCCTCCCGACCGTGTGGCGCTGGAGGCGGAGAAGATTCTTCAGGGCCTGCCGCAGGTCTCCGGGCAGGTCGATCAATACGCTTCGCCGGCGCTGAACCGCGTTTTCATGCAGGCGCTCGAAGAGGCCAAGCAGTTCAAGGACGACTACGTCTCCACCGAACATCTTCTGCTGGCGCTGGCCAAGCAGAAGAACGATCCCGCCGAGCAGATTCTTGCCAAAGTCGGCGCAACACATGAAGCGATTCTGAAAGCGTTGGCCGCCGTGCGCGGCACGCAGCGCGTTACCGACCAAAATCCCGAGGAAAAATATCAGGCGCTGGAGCGCTACGCGCGCGATCTGACGGCGCTGGCGCGCAAGGGCAAGCTCGATCCGGTGATTGGCCGCGAAGAGGAAATTCGTCGTGTCATTCAAGTGCTGGCGCGCCGCACCAAGAATAATCCGGTGCTGATCGGCGAGCCGGGCGTGGGCAAGACCGCCATCGTGGAAGGCCTGGCCCTGCGCATGATCGCCGGCGACGTACCCGAGGTGCTCAAGAACAAGCGCGTCGTGGCGCTCGACCTAGGCTCGCTGATAGCGGGCGCGAAGTTTCGCGGCGAGTTTGAAGACCGTCTGAAAGCCGTGTTGAAAGAGATCGACGAAGCCGCCGGGCAGGTGATTCTCTTCATTGACGAGATGCACACCATCGTCGGCGCGGGCGCGGCGGAGGGCGCGATGGACGCCGGCAATATGCTGAAGCCTGCGCTGGCGCGCGGCGATCTGCATTGCATCGGGGCCACCACGCTGAATGAGTATAAAAAATATATCGAGAAGGACACCGCGCTCGAACGCCGCTTCCAGCAGGTGCTGGTAACCGAGCCGAGCGTGGAGGACACGATCTCGATTCTGCGCGGCCTGAAGGAGCGCTACGGGCTGCATCACGGCGTGCGCATCAAAGACACTGCGATTGTGGCCGCGGCCACTCTGTCGCATCGCTACATCTCTGACCGCTTCCTGCCCGACAAGGCTATCGATCTGATCGACGAGGCTGGCGCCGCGCTGCGCATGCAGATTGACTCGATGCCGGTCGAGATCGACCAGGTGGAGCGCGCGATGCGCCAGATGGAGATCGAGCGCGCGGCGCTGACGCGCGAGTCCGATCCGGCTTCGCGCGAACGGCTCAAGCAGATTGAGCAGGAGTTGGCCCAGCGCAAGGAACAGTCGAGCGCGCTGAAGCTGCGCTGGCAGAGCGAGAAGGACTCCATCGGCAAGCTGCATGAATTGAAGGAGCAGATCGACAAGCTGCGCGGCGAAGAGGCGCAGGCCGAGCGCTCCGGCGACTTGGGCAAAGTGGCGGAGATTCGCTACGGCAAGATCGCGCAGATGGAGCAGGAATTACAGAAGGCCAGCGACCACCTCGGCGGCTTGCAGCAAGGCCCGCGGATGCTGAAGGAAGAAGTGGACGAGGAGGACATCGCGCGCATCGTCGCCAAGTGGACCGGCATCCCCGTTACCAGAATGCTCGAAGGCGAGATGGCCAAGCTGGTGCGCATGGAAGAGCGTCTGCGCCTGCGCGTGATTGGCCAGGAAGAAGCGCTCGGACGCGTGGCCAACGCCGTGCGTCGCAGTCGCGCGGGACTCTCCGACCCGCGCCGCCCCATCGGCTCATTTATTTTTCTGGGGCCGACCGGCGTCGGCAAGACCGAGCTGGCGCGCGCTGGCCGAGTTTCTGTTTGACGACGAGCACGCCATGATTCGCCTGGATATGTCCGAGTACATGGAGAAGCACTCCGTCGCGCGGCTGATTGGCGCACCTCCCGGATACGTGGGCTACGAGGAGGGCGGGCAGTTGACCGAGCATGTGCGGCGCAAGCCCTACTCCGTGGTGCTGTTTGACGAAATCGAGAAGGGACACCCGGATGTCTTCAACTCGCTGTTGCAGATTCTGGAGGACGGCCGCCTCACCGACGGCAAGGGCCGCACGGTGAGCTTCAAGCATACGATACTGATCATGACCTCGAATGTGGGCAGCGCGTTCCTGCAACAGTTCGGGCCGATCGGCTACACGCCGGTGGAGGAGAATGGCGACCGCATGGCCGAGTTGAAGAAGCGGCTGGAAGGCGCGTTGCGCGAGACCTTCAAGCCCGAGTTCCTCAACCGCATCGACGACGTGGTGTACTTCAGCCCACTCGGCGAAAAGGAGATTGCGCAAATTGTGGAGATACAGGTTGAAGGCTTGCGCCGCGTTCTGGCGGAGAAGAAGATCGCGATTGAGATGACGGAAGCGGCCAAGAAGCTGCTCTTCACGCGCGGCTACGACCCGAACTTCGGAGCGCGCCCGCTGCGTCGCGCGATCCAATCGCTGATACAGGACCCGCTGGCGATGAAGATGCTGGACGGCGCGGTGCTGCCCGGCGACTCCATCCGCGTGGACGCGAGCGACGGCGCGATGAAGTTCGAGAAGCAGGAGGTCTCCGCCCCTGCGGAGCCTCCCGCTGCACGGGCTGCGGAGCCAGCCGTCGCCCGAAGCTAGGCAACCCGTGGCGCACGCCCCAAGATGCCGCACGCGTGGGAACGTGCAAGTAGCAATGAATGTCGCGAAAGTTCGGAGTCCCAAGGCCAATGTTCCTGTTGGCGAGTTTGGCCGATGTCGGCTGTATGTTGTACGATAGCCCCGCAAGGGGCGCTGAGAAAGTAGCCCGGGGCGTAAGCCCCGGGTTTTAGTGGCGTAAACCACCAAGCCCCGCAAGGGGCGGTAGAATCCCGTGCCACACACATACACGAATCTCCTCAATCACATCATATTCAGCACGCGCGATCGACAACCGGTGATTCGCGCTGATTGGCGCGCCGACCTGCACGCCTATCTGGGTGGGATCGTCCGCGAGTTGGACGGGCGCGCGCTTGCCATCAACGGTACGGCGGATCACATACACCTACTGGTTTCGAGTCATCCAAACAAAGCGATTGCAGATGTGGTTCGTATTCTGAAATCGAATTCCTCGCGATGGGTTTGGGGTGAAATGGCAGGGGGAAAGGCATTTGCGTGGCCGACAGCGTATGGAGCGTTCAGCGTTAGTGCGTCGAGCGCGGCGGCCGTGATTCGCTACATCCATTCGCAGGAGGCGCATCATCGGCGAGTGATATTTCAGGAAGAGTACCTGCAATTCCTGAAGAAACATGGAATCGAATATGACGAGCGATATATCTGGGGATGAGGACGGTTCTTCCGCCCCTTACGGGGCTTGGGTGTTCGGTCATGTGGCGTACCCGGGGCTTACGCCCCGGGCTACTATCTCAGCGCCCCTTGCGGGGCGCGGCGCCGAACATTTCTTGGCAAGGCGTGCTGATTGCACGTTGCCAACTTGACGGTTGGCGCTTGCGGCCCGTATTCTAGCCTATTGTGATTGTTGTTTGTGGAGGCACTACCGTTCATGCCGATGTACGAATATCAATGCGCGGCCTGCGGGCATCATCTGGAGGCCATCCAGAAATTTTCCGACAAGCCGCTGAAGTCCTGCCCGAAGTGCAAGAAGCCGAAGCTGGAGCGCCAGCTCTCGCGGTCCGCCATTCAGTTCAAGGGCAGCGGGTGGTACATCACCGATTACGCGAAGAAGTCCTCGCCGGATTCCGCGAAGTCCGACGGGGGCAATTCCGATGCGGGTAAATCCGACTCGGGCGATTCCAGCAGTGACAGCGGATCGAAAGAATCCAAGACCGAATCGGCCAAAGATTCCACGCCTAGGGATTCCACGCCTAGGGATTCCACGAAAGATAAGGCCTCGAAAGAATCTGGTTCCAAAGACAAGTCCTCCGCCCCGGCGGAGAAAGCTAGACCCTCCAAGGATTCCTCTTCCAAGAAGTAGCCAGACTATTTTACCGATTCCATGGACCGATCCGATCCGGGCCCGTCATGGCGCGTCCAGCATCTATGAAATCCTGAATGGTTCTCACCGCGGGACTTGGTCGTGCGCCCGATTCTGGTGGACGCTCCATGACTTTCGCGGCTCGGAAACACCTTCCCTAAAAACTCTCCGGGATTAGCGCGAGGGGCCGCGGCGATCATCGCTGTTGCGGCGGTCGCGGCCTGTGCGGCGATCGACCATCTTGAATGTCCAGTCGGTCGTGGCGCGGCAGCGCATGCAGTGCTTGGGCGTGGTCTTGCCGCCGCGCATCTCCGTCACCAGGGACTCGTCCAGAAAAAACGTCTGGCGGTTGCCGCAACTTTCGCAGGTGAGCAGTGAAGTGGGCATAGGAAAAAAGTTTAGCACGTCGCCCGGCCGGCTAGGGCACCAGATTCAGCCATCGGAGCCGCGGCCCGGGTAAGGAGTGTCCTACAAAGAATTATTAGAAGGTGCGGCCGATGGTGAATTTGAAGGTGGAGGCGGGTTCAGAGTATCCGCGCGGGCTGGCGAACTGCTGGATGGCGCTCTGGTACGTCGCGTTATTGGGGAATAGCGCGCGGTCAATCAGCGGTTGCGGCGTGATGTTGGTGTTGAGCCGCAGCGGATTGTAGGCCCAGTACACGCGAAACGGAGCGTTCACGATGGGCATGATCACTTGTAGTTCCAGGCCGGTGGAGGCGCGCCATTGGCCGTTGGTGCCTGGAGCCAGATCGACAATTCGCTTGAAGTCGGAGCTGGGGAACAGGTTGGTCAGCTCGGTCAGGCGCTGCGTGGTCAACTCCAATTGATTGCGATGCCAGGCCATGTTGATGCCGGCGTCGGCGAATGCAGCAAGAGAGACGGGGCCAAAAATCGGGATGCGATATTCGAAGTTGCCGATCACCTTGGTGTCGCCGCCGGGGAAGGTGATGCGGTTGACGGGAACCTGCACGGTCTGCGCCACACGCTCCTCAAGGCCGATGTTGCTGGTGCCGGTGCCGATGCGCGGCGTGCCGTCAGCATTCAGCACAGCCATGAATGTGGTGTCCGGCAAAAATGCCACTGGTCCGATGGTGAAGGAATCGAAGCCGCGAACATCGTTTTCTCCACCGGCGTAGAAGCGCGTGAAGGGCGGCAGCACGCGGCCCTTGAAGCCGTTCATGGTCGATGCGCTCAAATGAAAGCCCAGAGTGCGTCCGCCGCCGCCGAACGGGCGGAAGTGCTTGATATCCGCCGCGGGCCGGTACATGCGCACGTTGCCGCCCAGGCCCGCCAGTTCCAGCGAGCCGAACAGGCTGGTGCCGCGGCTGGGTGTCAGCGGATGATCCACGGTGTTGTAGGTGTATGTCGGAGTGATCTTACTGGTGCGGATGCCCTGGAGTTGATCGGTGCCGCCGAAGCCGTTGAAATTCAAATCTTCAAACAGGCGTTGCGACACGGTGCTGAAAGTTGTCACCTTGCTGGTGTCGTATCCATACGAGAAGCCCAGGCGCGAGAAGCTGCCGCGCAGCGGGTAACTCGCAAAGGCGGTGATGCCGGTGCTCGACTGGCGATAGTTCTGAATGTTGTCCGCGCCCAGCAGTTCGAAGATGGGCCGGATGTCCTGGCCGGAGAGAACCGAGGCTTGCTGCGCCTCGTCAAAATTATAGCGACGGGAGAAGACCGTCCAGCCGACCTGCAATGGGCGATCAAATAAATAAGGATGCGTCAGGCCGACCACGACGTTGCGGTCCAGGCTCCCCAACTGCGCGTCGAAGGTGAGCGTCTCGCCGAGGCCGAGGAAGTTGTTGGTCTGATATCCGAAGCCCACGAAGCTGCCCGAGAGGCCGCTGACGCCGCCAGAAAAATTGATGGCGTTCTTGCCTTTTTCCTTCACCGTTACGGCGATGTCCACAGTGCCGGCGTTGTTGTTGGTCTGAATATTCGAGTCCTTGCCGGGCTCGAGTTTCTCGAAGTAATCGAGCTGGTTCAGTCGCAACATGCTGTTTTCCCACAGACGGGAGTTGAACAGCGAGCCTTCCTCCACCATCAATTCGCGGCGGATGACTTTGTCGCGCGTGGTGGTGTTGCCGGAAAATTCGATGCGGCGCACCACGAACTGCTTGCCTTCCTCCAGATTGAAGGTCATGTTGATGAGCTTATTCGGCTCGTCGATCACCGTGTCCGGGCTGGCCACGAAGTTGATGTAGCCGAACTCGCCGTAGAGCTTGCGCAGATTCTCCAGGCCTTTGCGAATCTCCGAGACGTTGAAGATGTCGCCCTCGGTCATGGCGAACATGGGGCGCAGCGCGGTGTCAGCCTCGCGGAACAACGTCGAGTTCTTGAACGACACGGTGCCCAGGCGATACTGCTCGCCTTCCACCAGCGGAATTTTAATATCCACCTTCTGGCCCGTCTTGCCAAAAAACAGCGCGGGCGGGAAGATCATCTTGCCGTACCAGGGAATTCCAGAGAGCGCGCTGCCGCCGGTGGTGCGCGTGGAGGTGGTGGGATCATTCACCAGCACCTTGAAGTAGCCGCGATCCTGATACGCGCCGCGCACCATTTCCATATCTTCATCGAGCTTGTTCTTGTCGTAGGTCTTGGAGAAGATGCTGGTGAGGAACAGGCTGTAGGGAATGCCGATGGGGCGCGAATGCCGCATCGAGCGCACCAGGGTGCCGCGGCCAATTATATTGTTGCCCTCGAAACTAATGTCTCCCACTTTCACTTTGGGGCCTTCATTGATGTTGAACGTCAGCGCCACCGATGACGGCGGGATGGGCCGCGATTCGACGTTGATGGTCGCCATCTGGCGACCGCGCTCGGCCAGCAGGTCTTTCAGAACTTGTTCGGCGCGCTTGATGCGGGTGGGCTCGAAGCGGCTCTCCACGGTCAAGCCGACCTTGCGGTCTCGGAAACGATCCAGAATGTCGGAGGTGGTAACGGAGGTGTTGCCCTTGTACTCGATGCTGCGGATATTGGGCCGCTCTTTCACCTCAAAGGTGATGAGCTTGCCGGTCTCGCCGTCTTCCACGTTCAGCACGATGTCGTCAAACAGGCCGGTGTTGTAGAGCGCCATGAAGTCACGGCGCAGCGCGGCTTCGTCAAATGCGTCGCCCGGCTGCGTGAAGATGCGCGCGCGCATGGTAGCGGCGGGCACGCGGCGGTTACCGCGGAATTCCACGGCTTGCACTTTCTGGGAGCCAGCCTGCGTTGCCGCTGCGGCCGGTGTTTGGGCGGCGGGAGGATTCTGTGGAGTGATCTGCGCGCCGGCTGGCCGGGAAGACACTCCGAGCGCCATGGTCATGGTAACCACCAGAGTCACCACTGGCAGGGTTACCACTGGGGCCACCATCGCGAGAAAATTCTTTACCAGCCCGTTGGGGAACGGTCTATTCATGTACACCAAACCCAGTTGATCTGATTCCGCCTGACAAATACACCTGGCATCACACCAGGTAGCCCGCTACGCAAGGTACTAATAATCCCAACACCCAGAGATTCCCAAAAGCCAAACTGGGTTGCCCCTGTTCTGGCACATTGTTCGGAACCGCTGTCCGGAATATCGTCCGGCCGTTCCACCCACCTGTCTTGCTGGCCTTGCTACAGCAGTCAGGTCAATCTAATACTTATAGCAGATTTTAGGGGTAGAAGTTCCTGAAATACGCATCAAGGAATCTGTAACGCAAAGAGAAGGGACTTCAGCAGGCTGTTCCGGGGAGAAAAAAAAGTACCAATGCGGCGTTCAATCGACGTCTTTGCCACGTCGAGTCGCCCGTTTCCGGCGCTCGGCGTGATGGCGCCGCTCACTCGGCACGGTCCGCTTCTCGGCGGAGGACGCCGCAGTGGAACGCCGCGTGCTCCCGGAGCGGCGTATGGTTTCGCGCTTGCGATGAAATGTTTTTTCCAACGCTTCGGCCTCGGCGATGCGATCCATTTTCCGTAATTTGGCCACATAGGCGCGCATGGTGCGCAGCGTGGACGTCGCACTCGCCCCCAATTCCTTCAGCTCGATCTTAGCGGCCTGCCGGTAATATTCCAGACCCTCGTCGGAGCGGTCGGTGGCGAAACACACGTCACCCAGGTTCGTCAGACGCCGGGATACTTTGGCGTTTTCAGGGCCGTAGTGATTGCGGACAATTTGCAGAGAACGCTCCAGCAGCGGTTCGGCTTCCGCGTACCAGCCCTCCTCGAAGTAGAGTCGTCCCACGTTGTTCAGGCACTGACCCACCCGGGGATCCTGCAGCCCATATTTCAATGAGTATTGCGTCAGACATTCCTGGTACAAACGCTCGGCCTGCTCGAATTTCTTCTGCGCGTGATACAGAACCGCCAGCCTGTGCTGCGACTCGGTATCACTCTTCAATCTTTTGTTGGAGTCGGATTGAAACCGGACCTGATTGCTTTTGACGGACCGCACCGATCCGGCGCGCAGCCGTTCCTGCGCATCCAGATTCTTCAGCAGGTCCGTGGTCATCCCACGCAACGACGGATTCGGCACACTCTTCATGCGTATCGGCCTTCAGCAGCCATATTCAGAACTATAGCGCAATCCACGCCGCTCCGGACTGCCGCTTCGGACTGGTATCTCTTTCGGTAAGCTCTGTGCCCGGCTCGCCAATGACAAAGGCCGGCCTCCATTTGACAGGGGGCCGGCCTTTGAATTGTTTGGATGACTAAAAAGCCAACTACACCTGCGCCACGAACAGCGGGGTGGGTTCGCCGGTGGAGTCCACGGGGCGGTAGTAGAGGCCGTCGTTGTCGAGGAAGACTTCGAGGAACGCCGGGCGCGGGATCTGGCCCTGGATGAGCGCCTCCGCCAGCGGGTCTTCGATGTAGCGCTGCAACGCGCGGCGCAGCGGGCGCGCGCCGTAGGAACGGTCGCCGCAGGTTTTCTCGAGTATCCACCTCTCGGCCTCGGGCGTCAGCGTGATAGAAATCTGCTTCTGCGCCAGGCTCAGGTTGATTGTCGCCACCATCAGGTTGATGATCTGGATCAGGTCCTCGTCGCCCAGTGCGTTGAAAACGATGATTTCGTCCAGACGGTTGAGGAACTCGGGATTAAAGACTTTCTTGATCTCCGCCTTGACCAAATCCTCGGCGGCCACCTGCACGGAATCCTCCGTCGGCGGCTGGAAGCCCATCTTGCTGCGCTTTTCGAGGAAGCGCGCGCCGATGTTCGAGGTCATGATCAGGATGGTGTTCTTGAAGTCCACGGTGTTGCCGAGGCCGTCGGTCAACTGGCCGTCTTCATAGACTTGCAGCAAAATGTTGAAGATGTCCGGGTGCGCCTTCTCGATCTCATCGAGCAGGATCACCGAGTAGGGCGCGCGCTTCACGCGCTCAGTCAACTGCCCGCCTTCTTCGTAGCCGACGTATCCGGGAGGCGAGCCGATCAACTTGGAGACGGCGTGCTTCTCCATGTACTCCGACATGTCAAAGCGGATCAGCGCTTTGTCGCTGCCGAACAGGAAATTCGCGAGCGACCGGGCCACTTCCGTCTTGCCCACGCCGGTGGGACCCAGGAACAGGAACGCGCCGACGGGCCGCGCAGGATTCTTCAGCCCCGCGCGTGAGCGGCGGATGGCGCGCGAGAGGGCCGAGATGGCCTTCTCCTGGCTGATGATGCGCTTGTGGAGTTCGTCCTCCATGCGAATCAGCTTGGTCATCTCCTCTTCATTGATCGTGGTTACCGGCACGCCGGTCCAGCGCGAGACGACCTCTTCGATGTCTTCTTTGGTTACCACCGCGCCGGAGGTGTCATCCAGATGGAACTTCTCGCGCAAATCGCGCAGGTTCTCGCGCTCCTTGCGTTCCTCGTCGCTATAGAAGCGCGCCTTCTCGAATTCGTGCTGCGCGATGGCGTTCTCCATGCGATGCACGATGAACTTAATGCGCTTCTGGATGTCGCTGATCTCTTCCGGCACCGAGGTCTGGCGCAACTTCACGCGCGCGCCCGCTTCGTCGATCAGGTCAATCGCCTTGTCCGGCAGGAAGCGGTCCGGGATGTAGCGGTTCGAGTTGTACACGGCGCCGGAGATGGCCTCATCCGTGTAGGTAACCGCATGGAATTTTTCGTAGCGGTCCTTGATGCCGAACAAAATCTTGATGGTCTCATTCTCGCCCGGAGGCGGCACCTTCACGGCCTGGAAGCGGCGCTCCAGCGATCGGTCTTTCTCGATGGACTTGCGGAACTCCGCCGGCGTGGTGGCGCCGATGCACTGAATCTCGCCGCGTGAGAGCGCCGGCTTCAATATGTTGGCGGCGTCGAGTGAGCCTTCCGCCGAGCCTGCGCCCACCAGAGTGTGCAGCTCGTCGATGAAGATGATGGCGTTCTGATTCTCCATCAACTCCTTCATGATGGTCTTCAGCCGCTCTTCAAACTGCCCGCGATACTTGGTGCCGGCCACGATGAGCGAAAGATCGAGCGCCAGAATTTTCTTGTCGGCGAGGAACGAGGGCACGTCGCCGTCGGCGATGCGCTGCGCCAGGCCCTCGACGATGGCCGTCTTGCCCACGCCGGGCTCGCCGATCAGCACTGGATTGTTCTTGGTGCGGCGGCAGAGAATCTGGATCACGCGCTCCAGCTCGGGGTCGCGCCCCACCAGCGGGTCCAGCGTATTTTCCTGTGCGGCTTGCGTTAGATCACGGCTGAATTCGGTGAGCAAGGAGCTCTCCTTCGCCGGACGAGCGGTCGCCGGCTTATCAGATTGCGTGCGCAGTAGCTCCTCCCGAATCGTCGAGAGGCGCAGCCCGCGCTCACGTAGTATCTCAGCGGCAAAACACTTTTCTTCGCGCAACAATCCCAGCAACAAGTGCTCGGTGCCAATGTGTTTGTGCGAGAGGCGCTCGGCCTCCTCGGCGGCAAACGCCAGGACGCGCTTGCACTCGTGCGAGAGCGGCAGGTCGACGGATGTCGAGACCTTCTCGCGGATGGTGGTGTGTCCTTCGATCTGCTTGCGGATGGATTCGATGGAGGCGTGCGTGCGCAGGAAGCGGTTGGTGAGCGCCTTGTCCTCGCGCAGCAGGCCGAGCAGCAGGTGCTCGGTCTCAATGTAGGGACTGCCAAACTGGCTGGCTTCATATCGCGCGAAGAAGATCACGCGCCGCGCTTTTTCCGTGTAGCGTTCAAACATGTATCGGTCTCGAAGCTCCTGTCGCTCAAAATCAACTGCAGGGGGATCAACTTTCACTCTGAACCCATCAAGAAAAATTCACGGCCTCCAGCCGACCGGCGGTCAGCTTCCACGCCTGATCGCAACGCCGCGCGTATTCCAGATTGTGAGTAACCAACAACGTGGTCATGCCTTCGCTGCGGTGCAGATTTTCGATCAACTCCATCACCGCGCCGCCCGTACGCGCATCAAGATTGCCGGTGGGCTCATCGGCCAGCAGCAATTTCGGCTGACGGGCCAGGGCGCGCGCCAGCGACACGCGCTGTTGCTCGCCGCCCGAGAGTTCTCCGGCGCGATGTCCGCCGCGATCCGTAAGTCCTACTTGTGCGAGAAGATGATTGGCGCGCGCGGCGGCCTCACTGTGGTCCTGACCGTTAATCAGCAGAGGCATCATCACGTTTTCCCGCGCCGTAAACTCCGGCAAAAGGCAGTGCATTTGCCATACAAAACCAATATCTCGGTTCCGAAACTGACTGCGCTCGGCTTCCGTAAGTTGCGAAAGCGCTCTACCTTCAAAGTATATCTCACCGCTCGAAGGCTTGTCCAGCGCGCCTAAAATATGCAGCAGCGTGCTTTTCCCGCTACCCGATTCGCCCACCACGGCCATCATTTGACCGCTCTCGATGGAGATATCCAATTGGTCCAAAACTACTAGATCGGCATTCCCCGAGCGAAACTTCTTAGTAAGTTCTTCCGTCCGTAGCAAGTTCGTCACTTTGGGTCTTCCTCATGTTGGATGCGACAATCGCCGATAAAGTTTCTGATGTGTTCAACCGTGCCGCGCGCGTGAGCAAGCGGGCCTATGGAAAACCAACGCCACGGTTCCCGGTGTTCTTCTCTGATTCCAAAGCGCCTTCATCAAACGTGGCTCTCCGTCGGCCCGTTTGCTGACGCGCGCGGCACTGTCACGCGGCACGGTCACGCGGCACGGTCACTCGTACCGCAGCGCCTCGGCTGGCTCAATCTGCGTTGCCGCGCGCGCGGGGTAGAGCGTCGCCAGATAGCTAATGGCCACGGCCACCCCCGCCACCCATACGCCGTCGATCCAGCGCGCATCAAACGGCACATAGCTGATGGCATACACGTCGGCGTCCAGCTTCAGGATGTGATAGCGCGCGCCGAGCCAGGAGAGCAGATACCCGCCCACCAGTCCCAGCGCCGTGCCCGCCGCGCCAATCATCACGCCCTGCAACTGAAAGATGCGGCGCACCTGCGCGGGCCGCGCGCCCATCGACATCAGCACGGCGATGTCGCGGTACTTCTCCATGACCATCATGATGAGTGAGATCAGAATATTCAGCGCGGCCACCAGCACGATCAGCGAGATGATGATGACGGTAACGGTCTTCTCCAGATTCAGCGCACTAAACAACGCGCGATTCTGTTCGATCCAGTGCGTTGAGCCGTAGTCCGTCCCTGAGTCCGTCCCTGAGTCCGGTCCCGCCGCACTCTGATTGGCCTGCGTCGCCAGTTCGCCAGCCATGCGCGGCGCCTGATATAAGTCGATTAGCTTGAACTCGATTACCGAGACCACATCGCCCAGCCCCAACATCGCCTGTGCCGCGCTCAACGAAGTGAACGCCCACATGGAATCGAAGTCGTAGAATCCCGAGTCAAACACGCCCACCACTTTGAAGTTGCGATAGCGCGGCACCATGCCAAACGGCGTCAAGTGCCCCTGCGGGCTGGTCAGTAAGATGATGTCGCCGACACGCGCGCCGAGCGAGTCCGCCATTACTCTGCCAATCACCACTGGCGGAGGGCCACTCGCCGCGGAGGAAGCAGAGGAAGCGGAGGAGCTAGGGGACGCAGAGGAAGTCTCCGAAGCATTTTCTTTTTCCGAACTCTGCGCACCCTCTGCGTCCTCTGCGGTTAAAGCTTTTCCCGTTGCATCCCGCAGCGCATCGAGCGACCCTTCCTTCACGCTCCCCAGCAGATTGCCGACGCGCAACTCGGCCTCGACATCCACGCCCTTGAGCACCATCTGGCTGGAGCGCTGCGCGTGCGAGGCCAGCAACGTCCCATAGAGCGCCGGCGCCGCCGCAGCCACACCCGGCGCCGACTGCAACTTACCAACCAATGCGCGCCAATTCTCAATGCCTTCGCCATCCTTGCGCTGCACGTTGACGTGCGCGGTCGCGCCCAGGAGCCGTTCCTGCATGTCGCGCCGCAACCCATTGTTGACGGCCAGCGCGACGATGAGCGACATCACACCCGCCGCAATGCCCAGCACCGACAGCGCGGTGATGACGGAGATCACCGCAATCTTGCGCCGCGCCCGCAAGTACCGCACCGCAATAAAGGTTTCAAACTTCATGATTCCCGCTTCCGCTTCACAATCGGTACCCGCACAATTCATTCTAGTGGCAGCGTGGTAGCCACGGTGAGTGGTTTTCTCGCCGTGGGCTTTTTCCGTGGAGACTGAATCGCGGCAATCAAACACGAAAAGCCCACGGCGAGAAAAT
>CAMBEY010000021.1 GCA_945865705.1 Candidatus Sulfopaludibacter sp. SbA3 | reverse complement strand
CCGCTTGCGTCCCGTCTTGATGACTGCGTTGGTCGCATCATTGGGATTTCTGCCCATGGCGCTTGCAACGGGCACCGGAGCGGAAGTGCAGCGCCCCCTCGCCACAGTAGTCATCGGAGGCATCCTATCATCCACGGCTCTTACTCTGTTGCTACTTCCAGTGTTGTACCACCTGTTCGGACGCGAGCGGTAGGTTGCGGCGGATTGATATGAGAAGTCAAAACGAGTCTTTGTTGATGGCAGCAAGCTGGAGATTGCTTTGCGTCCCTTCCTTAAACGTCGTGACTCCGCTGTGACTCCAATCGGGAAGGATTGTGATACGAGTTCGTAAACTCGGTGGTTCTCGGTGATCGCTGTGACGTTTTATGTTGTTGAATGTACGCTTGTTGAGCGTTTTCCCAAGCTGGACGTCGCGGGTTCGATCCCTGTCTCCCGCTCCATAACTTACCTCGTAAGGTCAAAAAAGTGGGAGTTGTCCGAAAACCGGGGCCTGTCTTTCGACAACTACTTCAGTGGGTGAAAAAGAAGCATCCGACTAACGGCTCATCGTCCGATGAAACAATTACCTTGCCGGCCTCCGCCAAGACTTTTACCGGCTTTCCCGTCAGACCAATAGCTTCAATATTGTACGGTTGCATGTTCACTGCGAAAGACTTAGCTTCTTGTGTTAAGCGGAAAGCCAGGAATACCCAGAGGCCATCGGGGAGCGGCTTGGAGTCACCTCCTGAGATCGAGACGTTGATTTTTAGCATGGTTTGCGGCAATCCGTTGGCTTCTGGCGGCAGGTCCTCTGGCTGAATGTCTACAGTCAGGTCCTGGCTCGGCGTGATTCCGCTGGCATCGACTTTGTCGAACTTGACACTATTGCTGATGAATTTCACGGCGAAGGATAGCTTGCTTACTGTTCCACCGCCCCCTTTAAAATAGACTGGAAGGCTGACGGTTGTACCGCGGTCTCCAGCCACCGTACCCAAAATAATAGTTGGAGAATCCAACTCGCCCGAATTCTGCGAATGGGACGCCGAAGGATTCCAACTGAGTGCGAGCAACACGAGCGAAAGGATAGTAATTCTGTTGGTCCGCATTCCTGCCTATCCCCCGCCCGCGTGCAGTGGGCGCAAGCTCTACTTTGATGGAATCACCGGAACAGTCAGTACGGATGGCCGTTGCGGATCATGGTAAACAGTATTTAGCGCTTCATTCCAAGGAGCGTCTTCGTTGTTCTGCATGAACTGATTGTGGCTCGGCATGTATTTCGGGAAGCTGCTGCTGGCCACAGTCAGCCGCAGGCGATGGCCTTTGAGAAACGAATTACTGATGGGATGGATGGCAACGGTAAGCTTGTAAACCCGTTTCGGAACGATCGGCGTAGGGGCCTCTAGCGACTCACGCCGGCTGGCACGCTGGATGCTCTCGCGCAATATCTGCGCATAGCCATTCGGATGAACGTCAATAAGAGTCACCACAAAGTCGGTATCATCACCGGTTGACGAAATGAAAAGGTCCGCCGAACTCGGCCCGGATATCTCCGTATCTTCCGTAAAAATCGGAGTTGTGAACGTCAGGCTGAGCGCATCCGATGGCCGGTGATCTCGCGCACCCATTGGCTCGACGAACAGATCTCCCCCAATAGTCGGTGTGGGATTCTTCGGATCGTAGCGATAGGTGTCTGCCTTTTCCGCGGTCGTGGGAGCCTGTTTAGAAAGTGAGCCGTCATTGACCGATTCTATCGACCCGCTCCGCTCCGCCCTCAAATAAAACTTCGTCTGCACTGCGCGCTTGATGGGCCATTCATTCTCGCCGCGCCACTGGTTCGTGCCCATCACGAAAATCTTCACGGGAGGATCTTTCATGATCCCGTTGTCGATGCCGCGTAGTTGATAATCAAACCAGCGGAGGCGCAACGCCGCATAGCCCATCTCGGCCTCGGGTCCGAAATCCAGATCGCCAATCTTGCGATTCATCACCAACTCGCCGCCGTGCAGCCACGGGCCAATCACCAGACGCACCGAATCGCGCGCCAGTTGCGTGCCGCCCTTCTGCTTGATCAGGTTGTACATCTTGGTAACGGAGTGTGGATAACGGTCGTACCAGCCACTCATGTAGTAGGCTGGCACCTGGAATTTATCGACATGCTCGTCGGGCGCGAACTGCTTCCAATAGGCGTTGTAAGTTGTCTGCGAGAAGTGATCCGCCATGTTGTCGGACTGCCAGCTCTCCCAGAAACCCTGGCTGCGTTCAATGCGCCGGCGATGCCAGTTCATCCAGGAATCCCCGTTGCCCTTATAGCCGCCCTGATCCGGCATATTTTCCTGAATGGGCTTGGCGGCCTCGCCTTGCGTGAAAAACCAATCCATGCCCGCCATGTGCAGCGCCCCGCCGGGATAGCGATGATCGATATACCAATTGGAAGCGGAGTCGGCGCAAAACATTGCCTTTAGATGGGGCGGTTGTGTAACCGCCGTCATATTTTGGTTGAAGCAGGTGTAGGAAAGCCCCATCGTGCCGACCTTGCCAGTCGACCACGGCTGCGTGCCCGCCCACTCGATGGTGTCGTAACCATCCTGGCGGCGGCCCCAGCCCTCGTCGCGGTACTGATAGAAATCACCCGGCGAGCGGAAGCGTCCGCGCACGTCCTGAATCAGCACGGCAAAGCCGCGCGCTGCAAAATACGGGGCCTGGCGAAAATTGCAATTGTTCTTGTTGTAAGGTGTACGCTCAATGATGACCGGAAATGGCCCCGCGCCTTCCGGCAGGTAGAGGTCGGCAGCGAGCTTCAGCCCGTCACGCATAGGCACCTGCACTTCCTTGCAGGTGAACTGATTCTGCGCGGGGCGCTCCTCCGGCCAACTCGGCGCGGCATTGACACGGGTTGCGGGGACCATCAGTCCCCACAGCAGAAAGACCAACAGCAACCGCCACAACGAAACTTTCATCTCGATCCTCCCGGCTCAAATGAACGAAACCTCAAGCCTACTCGCCGCCGTCGCCGCCACCTCCGGAGGGCCGGTTCTTGTCCTCCGGCGAGCCGCGAAGCCACCACGTGCGAGGGCCGCGATAGCCCGCCTGCGGCAGGTTCTGGCTGGTCGCGAAATCCGGTTCGGTGTAAGTCATCTTGCCTCCGGCCACGGTTAGGACGGGATCGATGCGGCCGATCTCATCCACGGGGATGGTCAGATAATCACGATTCAGCACAACGAAGTCGGCGAGCTTCTTTGGTTCGATGCTGCCAATCATGTTTTCGCGCAGCAGGAAATCGGCGCTCCAGCGCGTGTACGTATAGAGTGCCTCCTGGCGCGTGATGGCCTGCTTCGGCCCCCAGACGCGGCCATCAATGTCCTTGCGATTGATGGCTACCTGTAGTGCGGCAAAGGGATGGCGGCCATGCGCGTCCAACTCCATCACCGCGCGCAGTCCGTTGTCCAGCAGGCTGCGCATGGGAACCATGGAATTACCCGCCGCTTCATCTCCATTCAAAACCGAGCTGGCCTTCATCCCGTTGTAAAGGAAAAGCGGGCCGCAACTGAATTGGATGTTGAATTTCTTGGCGCGCTGAATCTGGTCCTCGTGCAGCATCTGGCAATGCTCCAGGGTCCAGCGCCGCTCGGCGATGTCTGGGTATTCTTTGACGATCTTGTCCAGCAAATCGAAATATTGATCCATTCCCTTGTCGCCTGCTGCGTGAGTAGCCACGCTGCGAAAGCCGTACTTCGCAGCTAGCCAGAGCCCATTCGCATCATCATAATTGGGGTCCTCCAGGCGGCACAGGCCGTTCGGACCGTAGAATTGATGCAGCCAAAGCGGAAACTCGCGCACCTCGCGCGGATAGGGTTTGCGTACGCAGGCGCCACCGATGCCGGCGATGCTGTCGATCGAGAACGTGGCGGCCACGCCAATCATCCACAACCAGTCGCTGCCCGCCGACCACATCTCCTTGCCTTTGCCGCCCTGCATTCCCACCAGTCGCGAGAAAGTCCCTTCGGCATTGGCGTTGCGCGAGACCGCTTCGCTGGTGTAGGCCATGCGCACAGGCAGCTCACCGCGCTTTTCCAGCCACGAGTACGCCGCCAGATCATCCGGGACCAGCCGCGACGAGACGGTGGTGATGCCCTGCGCCGCGATCTCTTCCATCTCTTTGAGATACGGGGGCCCAAGCTTATCCGGAGGATTGGCGGGATAGAACTCGTAGTCAGGCGTGCGATCGGCGATTCCGCTCAGCCACCCGGACGCCACGCCCTTCGAGTCTTTATGCACTCCAGCCAAATTCGGATAGCGTTTCAGCAACAGGTCAAGGCCTTTGCTGTTGACCCAACTATCTCCAGTAGGACTGAAGAAAATATTAGTGATGCGCACGGGATTATTGGGCGTTACTTTGTCGAGATCAAACCGGGTCAGCTCGAAGCGTTGAATAGCCAAGGCCACGGCGATGGCGTTCTGATTGCCGCTTTGCCCTCCGGCGGAAGCTCCGCCACGCACGCGTGTGTTGATCCACTCGCCGGGTTTCTTGGTAAGTGTCATCGATTTCAGTTGCGCCAAAGCCTCATCCTTGCTGGTCCAGATCAGTGGCGGGTCTTCATTGGGCTTGCGGTTATTGGGGAAATAGTGAGCCGCGTATCCGTAGATGTGATCATGCGATTCCACCAGTCCAGGAATCACGGTTCGTCCACCCACGTCGATCTTGCGCGTGCTGGGACCAGCGACTGCGAGTGCGGCTTCATTGGTCCCAACCACTACGAATTTTCCGTCATAAACCGCGAAGGCTTGCGCGACGGAATAGTTGTTCGGGTCGGGAGAATCCGCGGTCAGAATTTTCCCGTTGTAGACCACCATATCCGCTTCCAGCCCGGCGCCGCGCGCCACCGGAGAAGCCACCATCACCCATGCGCCAAACACGGCGAACAGGAGCGCAACCCATGGACGACGAATCCCTGGCTTGTTCATATTCATTACACCTTCCTATGAATGAATTTCATTAGTTGCCGCGATACGCCTCTTCGCTCCACGGATTATCGCCATCGGCGAACTGGAAGCTGGATGGCTCCATGCCGACCTTGCTGGCGAATGACTTATTCACGAAAACGGGCTTGCCGCCGACTACGGTCATCTGCGGATGAATCTTCGGAATGTCCGCTTCCGGCACCGTCAGTATGTCCCGGTCGAGTACAAGATAGTCCGCGAACTTGCCGATCTCCAGCGAGCCGAGATCTTTTTCCTTCATCACGTACTCAGCCGACCACCGTGTCCACATCTTCAGGATGGTAACGCGATCCACGGCCTCTTCCGGCGCGATGGGCCGCCCGTTGACCATGCGGTTCATGAAGACGGTCATCAGGAAACCGATGCCGCGATAGTTTTCAAACTGGCCAACCACCTTCACGCCCTGGTCGAGCAGCGACTTCACCGGAACCATGTAGCGCTCGATCGACTCACCGTAGTCCGCCGCGTAGTCTGGATAGCGTAGCAGCCGCCACGGGTTTGAGCTGACAGTGATGCCATGCCGCTTGAGGCCCGCGACCACGTCGGGCACTTTGCCCAGCACGTCGGCGTGCTCGATGGTGATGCGCCGGCTGCGAATCTCCTCCGGCGTGATCTTGGCGTTCTTCATCGCCTCGTCAATCATCTGAACAAAGAGCCGCGCGCCGTGGCTGCCGATGCCGTGAATGCCGGCGATGCGCCAGCCGCCCTCAATTGCGTTGCGCAGCGTGTCCCAGAACAGGTCGCCGGACTTGAGGCACAGCTCGCGCGCCTTGATGCGCGGTGGCGCAGGCACATCGGGACCGAGGCAGGGCATGGGATAGGAAGTGTCCCAGCGCTCCGAAGCCACGCCGCCAATCCAGAAATAGTCATCGCCCACGCCGGTCAGGTTTCCGGTCTTCTTGTAGAAGCGGCGGATGTAGTCGGGATTATCTGGTTCGACGTGAACTTCGTAGAGCATCTGGAAGCGGATGGGCATCTGCTTCTCGCGCGCCAGCAGCGTGTAGGCGTCCACAATGCGCGCCGTGTCCAGGCGCGAACTGAATGTGGTCATGCCGTGCGCGGCGGCCTCCAGCAACTCGCGCCGCAGCATCTCAGCCAGCAGTTCGAGCGGCGTGTTGCGGTACCAGATTTCCCACTCGATGGTGACCTGATCCAGCGCGCTGATCTCGCCTGTTACATCAGCGTCCGGCTCGATGGCCTGGCGAACGTATGCGTCGTAATCCGGGAATATCTTCTTGATCTCGCGCAGCGCCGCGCCGTTGACGTTGCCGCGAATTCCGCCGACCACAAACGCCGGGTTGTTGGGCGCGACCACGTCCAGGCGCTTGGCCGACTCGATGTCTTCCTTGGCGAACCACGACTGCACTTTGATCTGGCTGACGCCTTCGGCTGGATTCGCGCCGACGCGCACCACCACCCACTCGCCCGGCGCGACTTTGGCCGCCGCATCCTTCACGGCGGTCTCAATCTTCAGCCGAGTTGATTCCAGATCACGGCCCGCCTGCACGCGCACGCTGATGCCCTTGTCAGGAGCCTTCACGCCCATCTGCGCGCCCAGCTCGCCGCCGCCGAACAGATGGATGTGGCTTTCGACGATGCCCGGCAGCACGGTCTGCCCGCCCACATCGATCACTTTGGTCGCCGAGTTGGCCATCGCACGCACCAGCTCGGTGGTTCCCAGGCCCATGATGCGGCCCTTCTTGACGGCCATCGCCTGATAGATGCGCCCGGGATTCTGGTTGTACCCCGCGTCATCCATGCTGACAATCTTGCCGTTAATGACGATGCTGTCGGCGTAGCCGTTTAGCGCCACCTCGGATGGTAGCGGCGGCGGCAGCGCGTTCTGCGCACGAACCAACGATCCTGGAGCGAGTAATAGACATATCAAGAGAATCCAGCAAGTTAACATACGCAACATGAAATTCCTCTCTCTACAAGGTTTTGGCATAAACGGCGAGGTAGCCACGGCAGGGTGCCTGGGCCGTGGCTACAGTGATTACAAGAACCAACGATCGAACTCGAATTTAGAACGTCACTTTCAAACCAAACTGCAACTGCCGTGACGTGGTATCGGTGTCCGAGATGCGACCCACGTCAGCGCGATAGGTGGTGACTCCTGCAGCCAAGTCGGCGGCGCTTTGCGCATTGAACAAAGCCACAGCCGGCTGGCCAAAGTTAGGCCGGTTGAGAATGTTGTGCAATTCGATCCGCAATTGCAAGGTCACTCCCTCCTCGTCACTTCGATCAATCAACACGGTCCGCTTATTGAGCACCACATTCAGCGAGGCTAGTCCCGGACCGATTACGGTATTCCGTCCTGCGTTTCCGATATAGCCGACCGTCGGCGTATTGGGAGGATTCACAAACGAGGTGGGATCAAAATACTTGTCGGGGTTGCGTGTGTCATATTTAACCGGCGCCACCTGATCCGCGAAATCTCCCACGAAACCATTGGCGAGAAAGGCCGGCAGCGTCCCGGTAGTCAAGGTCATGGGCGTGCCGCTTTGCGCCGACAGAATGCCGCTCATCTGCCAGCCGCCCAGCAGCTTGTCCTTTGCGCCACTCAGATTGCTGAAGGGAAAATCGTAAGTGAAGTTGGCGCTGAGGGCATGGCGCACATCGAACGCGGCAAGCCCGGGGTCTTTCAACTCTTTGTAGCGGGAGTTGCCGGGATTGTTGCCGAAGTCCAGGCTACCGGCAAAGTTTGAACTCTCGTCAGTAGACTTCGACCAGGTATAGGACGAGCGGAACAACAGGCCATGGGTCATGCGCTGATTAAAGCTCATGCGCAGGCCAAAGTAATCGCTGGTGACATCGCTCTGCTTGGGACGCACGCGGCCAAACCCAGGATGGATCAGCGGCGCGGTGCTGCGAACGCCAATGCGATTGTTGATCGTCTCCGAGGCGCGGACGTTGGTCAACAAGACGCGGTATAGGTGCGTGGCGCGTGTTCCCGCAAACCCAATCTCAAAGCTGGTACTTGGCGACAAGGCCTGCTGAATATCCAGGCTGTACTTGTAGACGGCGGGTTGCTCCGCTTTGTATTGCATCGGCTCCACCTGCGACTGCCCGACCAGCAGATCCTGCTGTACATACCACGCATCCGGGAAGCGGACCGGAATCGCGGCGGTTGAGGTCAGATCGGAGTTACGGAAAAATGGAGGCGTGGAGACATAGGAAAACAGGAATGGTCCGGGGAGAATCTGGTCGTGGAATATTCCCACTCCGCCGCGGACTGAAGTCTTTCCAGCTCCGGTAACGTCCCAGGCAAATCCAACGCGTGGGGCAAAATTGAGTAGCGACGGGTTCAGGTACAGGGGATTGCCGAGCACCAGATTCGCTTCGGTTTGTCCCGGCGTCAAATAGTTATGCAGATTGGAAACCCGGCCATTCAGCACATTCGGTGTGGTAACAAACTCATAGCGCAAGCCAAGGTTCAGCGTCAGCCGTGAAGTCAAACGCACGTCATCCTGCGCGTACATGCCGTAAAGTGTCTGGCGGGGATAGACGCTCGCGTCCGAGCCCCGTGGCATGCCGGTAAACCGCAGGACATTCGCTGTCAGGAAATTTTGCAGACTATTAAAAGTGAACAGCCCTCCACCATTGAAGAACGTCCGGCGCAGGTATTGGGCGCGTTGCGCGTTGAATCCCACCTTGATCGAGTGGGAGCCCTTGGTGATGTACATATCATCCTTAAATTGGTACTGGTTGATCAGGCCTAAGGAGGGCGTGGTACCTGAGCCACCCCACGAGCCAATGCCAGTAACCGTAATATTGCCCAGAGGACCTTCCCGGTCCGTAAAGGAATCCGTGGGGTAAACCGCTCCGGGAATCTTGACCGGGTCCGAACTGATGATGGAGCGATTGTAAGCAAACAGGGCAACATTGATGATCTGCGGGCTAACCAGATGTGTCTCCGAGATCGTACCGTATTGCGTTCGAGTGGTATTCACGCCATTGGAATTGAAACTGGTATTGGTAATTTTCTCCGCGTCATCCAAGGTGTAGCGAACGAAGAACGAATCTTTATCTGAAAGCGTGTGATCCACTCGAGCGTTGTAAAACTTTTCGTCGGTGGGCAGCGTCTGTCCAAGCACGTATTCGCCAACTCCGGCCGCCACAACGCGGTTGGTATTCGGCAGCGCGTAAGAATCCAGGAAAGGACGAATCGCCGCGGGGACCGCTACCGTTGCGGTTGGCAGAATTCCCAAACGCGAATTGGCGTCAGGAACATTGAATGAAAACGTGCGGCCCAGCCGCTCCCGAAGCGATTCATAACTGCCGAAGAAGAATGTCTTATCGCTGCGAATCTTGCCGCCGATGGTCGCGCCATACTGATTGCGCTTGAACTCCGGCTTCTTTCCATTATTCAAGGCGTTGTCTTCCCAGCGCGCCGCGTCGAGGTTGTCATTGCGGAAGAATTCGAAGACGGAGCCGTGCAACTTGTTCGTCCCGGATTTGGTTACGGCGTTGAAGATGCCGCCGGTGTGCTTGCCGAATTCGGCGCTGTAACCGCTGGTTACCACGTTGAATTCGCGGATGGTCTCGACGCCCATCAGGATGCCCGCCGCGCCGCCGGCCGAGCCGGTCGCGTCATTGATGTCCGCGCCGTCAAGCTGGAACAGGCTGGCGTTGTAGCGCGTGCCCACGATGGCCAGCTTGGTGGCGAATCCGTTGGGCACGCCCTGGCCGGCTTCGCGCGCGATGGTTACGCCGGGAAATAGCGTGGCCAGCTCGACCAGGTTGCGCGCGTTCAGCGGCAAGTCGCGCACTTGGTTCTCCGAGACCAGGCCGGAAACATTGGCCGTGGTGGTTTCAATGATGGGCGCCTCGGCGGTAATGGACACGGTTTGCCCGACCGCGCCGATCTGCAACGTAAAACTGATGACGGCTTCTTCGCCGACGTTCAGCGTCAAGCCCTGTTGCACGCTGGACTGGAAGCCGGCGTGCTCGGCGCGAATGTCATAGTTGCCGAGCGACAACGCCGAAAATTTGTAACTGCCGTCCGCGCCGGTCGCGCCGGTGCGCGTTGCGCCAGTATCTGTGTTGGTCGCCGTAACGTTCGCCCCAGGAATAACGGCGCTGCTCGCGTCCTTCACCGTGCCGGATATGGTGCCGCTGGCAATCTGCGCCACCGACACCGATGCCATGCGCAACGAAATCACAGTCGCCAACAAGATCAATGTCCACACCTTCATAGATACCCCCTTCTGACTTGAACCAAATTTTCTAAAGAGACTCCGCGGCAGTACCCAGACTGGCGGACTCTCCTGCCCCGAAAATTCCTCCGGCAAACTGTAAAGAATCAGCCGCCGGAGTTCCTGTGACTAGTACTACGCTTCCAAAAACGTTATCTGTCGTGGCTCAAAATGCTTCCGGGAAGTAGAACGAAAACACCGCGTTCTGCCGCTTGTCGCTGGCGATGATGGTCTTGTTCTTGGCGTCAAAGGTAACGCCGCGCGGCATCAAGAAAACCCCGTTCGGCCCACCGACGCGCCACTTCGGCGGAACGTCGCCGTCGTCTTCCACACTCCATATACCGAGGTAAGAGTCTTCCGCAGCCAACTCGCCGCGTCCTCGTACAGTGGTAATGATATGCCCTTTAGGACTGTAGACGGCGATTGGCCCACCTAAACCGAACAGCCCGCTCTTGGGGCCGCCGATGGTGCGCAAAGGCTTGGTATTGCCCTGTGCCGTGCGTGGGTAGATGCGGAATTTCGATCCACCTCCACCACCACCGCCGCCAGCCACCAGGAAGTTACGCACCGTGTCAATAGCCACCGCGCCCGCGCCCAACCCCGTATCGGGGCCTTTCAATATGCGGCGCGGAGCCACGTCGCCATTCGCCAGGGTGGAAAAAACCAGAACGGTATCGCCCTCGCGCGGGACGTAGATTTCTCCGTTCACCGCGTCCAGCGCCAGCCGCTCCGGTTCCACCAGCTCCGTCTTGGAACCTTGAATCACTCGCAGCGGAGCCTCTTGGCCGTCCGCGCCGCCGCGGAAAATCAAGATCGACTGACTCAGCGGAACGGGAACCATGAATTCATCGCGAACTTCGTCGTAGGCCACCGCGTGCATGGTGCGGCCCAGCAGAGTCTTCTGGCCCTCTATCTTGCGCTTCGGCTGCTCATTGCCATTCGCCAACCTGGCGAAAAACGCAATCTGCGGATGCGCCACTCAGTTGGGAACTATAAGCTGCTCGCGCTTGGAGTCATACCCAACCGGGTGCGGATTGCCGATGCCCAGGGCCTGCTCATTCAGCGGCCCGCTACGGATCATGCGCAGCGGAGCAACATCGCCCGAGGCGCCCATCGGATAAACAGTCGCCGAGTGATTGCCGAAATTAGCCGACCAGACTTCCTTGTTCTTGAAGTCGAGCCATACGCCGGTGGGATTCTTGATCATCGACTTCGACCCACGGATCATTCGCTTCGGCGCGACATCGCCGTTAGCAGTAATGTCGAATACGGCGATGGAGTCATCCATATCGTTGGCGACATACAACTCGCCGGCGTCTTCATCAACGGCCAGACCGGTTGGCCAGTTCAGCCGCGTTTTCGGCCCTTGAATCACTTGCAGCGGTGCGAGGTCGCCGCGCCCTTTGAGGGGATATACAGTAATGGATGGCGGCAGGTTTTTGCCCGAGCCGGGTTTCTGTCCACCGTCGGGCCAGTTGGGAACGTCTTTCCCGCCGGCGCCAGCGAAGCTCAAGGCCGGCTCCGCGCCGGGAATCTTCTCGTGGAAGCCGCCGTGATTGGCTACGAACATCAACTGCTTCTTGGTGTCGATGGCCATGCCGTGCGGATCGGCCAGTTGCGTCTTACCGCCTTGAATAAAGCGCAGCGGGGCATCCTTACCCTGCGCGAGCTTCTGGTACACAATCACCGCGTTCTCGTGCTGCACGCTCATGAACAGTTCCTGCGCGGCTTCGTCTACGGCGATTCCGAAGGTTCCGTGGACGGTAATCAACTCGCGCTTAGGCGGCACGTTGCCCTTTTGGTCGCGCGAAAAGATGACCAACGTATCAACCGTGTCATTGTTGACGGCGTAGATGTCGCCGTTCTTGGGGTCAATATAGAGTCCGCACTGGAACTCAATCTTTGTTTCTAGGCCACCTAGTACACGCTTGGGCTCGGTCATCTTGGCCTGCGCGGGCGTGTTGGCCAGGCGGTCATAGACAAGAATCTGGAAGAGGTTCTCGTCGGTCAAGATGACTTCATTGTTGATGGGATCAACGGCCACCGCGCTATAGGCGGCATAGGGATCACGAATCGTACGCACGGGTTTTTGTGACGCAAAATCAATGGGCCGCGTGGACGCGGTGGTCGATGTCGGGCGCGCCTGCTGAAACGCCGCCAGCGAACCGCTCGTCGCCGAGACGGGCTCCCACACACACATCGGAGCAGCATCCTGATTCGTGATTGGTTCAGCCGCAGTCAACTGGGCCTGGCCGTTGGGCACTCTCAACGCAGCGCGATAAGCGCGGTCTGCCTTGCCCGGGTCAAGTGTTCCAGCCAACACCAGCAGAATTGCCGACAACGATATGACGGAAATAATTCCATAAACAAATACTTTAGTCTTGCCGCTCCCTGCAAACACAGAGTTTAAGATGGGGGCCATCAAAACGCTCCTTATGAAAAGTTTTGCCCGCTGGCAAGAGCCCGCGACTAAATTAGAAATCGTGAACAATCCGGGCGATGATCGCATCGTCCGGAGCAAGCTGACTACTAAAACTGGAGACGCAACCCAAACTGAATCTGACGCGCCGTGGTGGTCGTGTTGGTAATGCGGCCAACGTTGGCAAACAGAGGTTCATTCGCCGCCGCGCTGGCGAATACGCGCCCATTCGGCAGCCCGTAGTTCGCGCGATTCAAAATATTGAAAAACTCGGAGCGGAACTGCAGAGCAATTTTCTCCGACAAGTTGGTGGACTTGGTCAGCACCAAGTCCAGCTTAGCCTGGCCGGGAGCGATCAGATTCGTGCGCGCCACATTGCCCACATAGGAGCCGCCGAGCGCCGTCTGATCCGCGGCAACATAGCCACGAGGTAAATGGAACGGCGAAGGATCGAAATACCGGTCCGCATTGCGCTCGTCATACTTAAATTCAGCGCCAGCCGCCACGTCTGGAAAATCCCCAATGAATCCATTCTGAATGAAGCCCGGTCGCACGCCGGTGGTCAGCGTGAACGGCACGCCGTCCTGCATGGAAAGGATACCGCTGATCTGCCAGCCGCCGAACACCTTACCCACAGGCCCGGTCATGCGCTGCCCCGGCAGATCATAGGTGAAGTTGGTCGAGAGCACATTGCGGACGTCGAACGCCGCCAGCGACTTCTCTTTGATGTTCAGGTAGCGCGCCTGTCCCGGACTATTGGACCAGTCCGAGCCGCCCGTCCAGTTGGAGCCGTCATCGGTGGTCTTCGAGTAAGTGTACGATCCCTGAAATTGCAGGCCGTTGCTGTAGCGGTGCGCAACACTCATGCGAAACGCATAGTAGTTGCTGGACACATCGGAGAACCGCGGACGCAGACGCCCGAAGGCCGGACTGCGGAAAGGCGCGGTGGTGGAAACGAACAGCCCGTCGGCGCGGTCCTGCGCAATCCGCGCGTTCATATTCAGCACCCGCAGCAGATGCACCCCGCGGGTGGCCGCGAATCCCAGGTTTACACTGGTGTTGGTGATGACCTCGCGCTGCACGTCCAGCGAGTATTTATAAGTCGCAGGCTGCTGCATCTTGTATTGGAAGCCCTCCATATTCGGAGCGCCTGCCATTTGCTGTTGCTGCGTAAAGAAGGCATCAGGGAAGCGCGCGCCTGTGGTGATGTTGCCAACCAAAACGTAGGGGAGACTACTGTGGTAGGCGAACAGATACGGACCCGCTGTGATCTGATCATGAAAAATCCCTGCGCCGGCGCGCACTGAGGTTTTGCCGTCTCCCGTGGGATCCCAAGCCAGACCCATTCGGGGAGCGAAGTTCTTCAGCGAAGGATTCAGATAAACAGGGTTCCCGATGATCAGATCGTTCTGCGTCTGGTTGATCCCCAGGAAATCCCGCAGGTTGCTCACCCGACCGTACACTTCCTTGGGAACGGAGGATACCTCGTAGCGCAACCCCATATTCATGGTCAGATGCGGGGTGATGCGATAGTCATCCTGCAGATGTATGCCGAAGACCGTTTGCTCGGGATAGGCACCGCCCTGGGAATCGGCGGTGAGCGCGGTGTAACTGTTCACCACGCCCGCCATGAACGTCGGGATGTTGCCGAAGGCATAGGTGCCGCCGCCGTTGAACAGCGCGCCATACTTGAAGCGGAACCTTTGCGCATTCACACCGAACTTGATGGAGTGCTGGCCAGCCGTGTAAAAAACATCATCCTTGATCTGGAACATGTTGAGGACCGAAGCCCGCGGATACTGAGATTCGCCTCCCCAGCTTCCCAGGCCCGTGGTGGTGATCAAGCCCATGGCCCCGTCATGCGTGGTGAAATTGAACGTGGGAATGGTCAGTCCTTCCACCGCCGTGTTCTTCTGCGCACTGAAGGTGCGTGTGTAGCCCAGCACGAGTTGATTGACCAGAGCCTGCGACACGATGCGGGTGTGTCCAAATGCCGCGTACTGATTGCGCGAGTCATTATTCTCATAGGCATTAAAGTTGGTGCGATTATTCTTGATCGCATCATCGAAAGTGTACCGGCCAAACAGCGTGTCGCTGTCGGACAGCTTGTGATCCATCCTGATCGTAAAGAAGTTCTCATCAGTGGGGACGCTGCGTGAATCCGCCCAGTCCCCGGTCCCAGCCGAGGCTTGCAGCGCACCGTTGGGCAGCGGGTAGGACTCCAGGTAAGGCCGAACGCCGGGATGAACGGCGAGTGAGCAGGTTCCCGTAGTTGCTGTAAATGTTCCCTGCACAGAGGTGCAAATGGCGGCTGTCGTCGGCACCGTGCCGCGGCGCGCGTTGGCGTCCGGGACGGCAAAGGTAGCCGTCTCACCTTCGCGCTCGCGCAGACCCTCATAGCTGCCAAAGAAAAATGACTTGTCGCGCGCGATGGGACCTCCCAGGGAGAATCCGAACTGATTGCGCTTGTAAGCATCCTTGCTTCCGCCGCCAAACGCGTTGGTCTCCCAGCGGTTGGCATCCAGCTTCTCGTTGCGCAGGAACTCGAACACCGAACCGTGCAGACTGTTCGTGCCGGATTTCGTAACCGCGTTGAATACGCCGCCGGTGTGGCGACCATACTCAGCGCTGTAGCCATTGGTGATGACGTTGAACTCGCGAATGGTCTCGGCACCCATCAGGATGCCCGCCGCGCCGCCCGCGGAGTTCGCCGCGTCATTAATGTCCACGCCATCGAGCTGGAACAGGCTTTGGTTGTAGCGCGTGCCGGAGATGGCCAGTTTGGTCCCGAAGCCTTTGCTGGCGCTGCGTTCGCCGGTGGTGGGCGCAACGACGCCAGCATAGAGCGTGCCGAGGGAAACCAGGTCGCGGGCGTTCAAGGGCAAGTCCTGCACCTGACGCTCATTCACCAGACCGGAGACGGTCGCCGAGGTGGTCTGGATCAGCGGTGCTTCCGCCGTTACTTCCACGCGCTCGGAGACCGAGCCAATCTGCAATCCAAAATCAATCACTGCGTTCTGGCCTACGTTCAGCGTGATGCCGCGGCGCACAGTGGTCTGGAAACCTTCGCTGGTGGCTGTAATCTCATACTGACCAAGACTCAAGTTGGGAGCGGCATAGTAGCCGCGGGCGTCTGCCACGGCGGTGCGAGTGGCACCCGTGTCCGTATTGATGAGATTCACATTGGCGCCGGGCAGCACTGCGCCGGAGCTATCCCGCACGGTACCGGAAACCGTGCCGGTGGTAATCTGCGCGAGCGTCAGGCCAGTGGCCAACATCACGACTGTCGCAAACTGAAGAATTTTTCGGGACATATACAATCCTCCGATGAGCTTGGTGAATTCCATGGGGATGAGTTTCGTCGGCGATGCAGTTACGTGGCGAGGCAACTCCAGCGCTTGCTGTTACCTTCCGACCGCACACGCTTAACATGAGCTCATCCTTCTCCAGAGCTGTTGCTAAATACCTGCCTAGCCTTTTGGTTAGTGCGAATTTATGCGTTTATCCATTGAAAAGCAAGCACAAAATAATGCGCGGTTCTGCGGCGATACGCAGGGCCGAGCCATATTTTTTTGTCCAGCGGCGGATCGACTGATGTACACTCGGCCTGTCTGTTCACCCGAACTTTTTACCAACTTGGAGGTAAGCGCATGCGTTACCCGTATCATCCCTTAGTTTGGCACTCTGTTTGGTTACGCCGCAGCATCTACCTGGGATTGCTGGCGACCTTCGCAGCATCGCTGCTGACACCGGTGTCACATGCCCAATTGGCAGGTTATCCCGCTCCTCGCGATCCCGATTACAAGAAAGCTCTAACCGCTACAGTGGAAGACCTTATGCCCATCGCGCGCCTGATGGCCAAGAAGCCCAGCCGCCGCATGGCGCTGTCGCCAGGCTACGGCATCAAGCCGGGAGAGAATGTGCTGATCGTGGTCAGCACGCGGTTTGATGCACGGGTACTCGAAGCCATTCGCCGAGCCATCGTGGAAGCCGGCGCGAAAGTGGACATCGTACGTACGCACGCCGTTGAGCCCAAGGCTCAATCAGCCAACGCCGGCCAGGAAGAGTTGCAATTCCAGGGTGAGGGCGGCGCCGCCCCGCAGTCGCGGCTGTCCGGAGCGCGCGGCACGCGAGCGTTATTCGAGGCCAACATCAGCGTGGGCGGCAGCGGCTATGACTTGGTGATTGAAGGTGCGGGCGGGCCAAATCCCAAAGCTGACTATCGCTGGGAGTACATCCCCTGGGACACCATCGACAAGTTTATGTACTCGATGGCCGCATTCCCATACGAAGTTCAGGAGTCGATGGACAAGCAGATGTGGAAGACCATCACCACGGCGCGCAAGATTCACGCGACTGATCCCGAAGGCACCGATATCACCTGGAGCTGGGACCCGAAGTTCGAAGGTATGCTGCGCGAGAACTGGCCCGGCTACGAGATACTCAAGCAGGGTCACATCTCACCCATGCCCCTGTTCATGAGCCCCGAAGAGGCCAACGCCAACGGCAAGATTGCCGGCACCATCAACCACGCCGGCACCTTTCCGCACATGACGCTGACCATCCAGAAGAATGAGATCACCAAGATCGAGGGCGGCGGCGAGTTCGGAAAGCGCTGGGACGAAGTGTTGCAGGACTGCAAGAAAGTAGGCATCAAGTATCCCGGCTTCCCCGCCGTTGGTTGCGGCTGGTTTGAAGAAGCCGCCATCGGCACCGACCCGTGGCGCACCCGCGACCTGCCGGCAGAGATTCGCAATCGCTACGTGTGGGAGCGTGGCCGCAGCGGCGTGATCCACTGGGGTCTCGGCGTTAGCCAGAATTTTGAGTATCACCCGGCGATTCAGGAGTGGTACCGCCAAAACGCAAGCAAGGTGAAGCGCGGCGGCGGACACAACCATATCCATACATACCTGACAACGATGGACATCACCGACGCAGCGGGCAAAGTAACGCGCGTCATCGACAAGGGGCACCTCACCTTCCTCGATGACCCCGAGGTGCGCCGCATCGCAGCGAAGTTCGGCAACCCCGACGAGCTCCTCACCGAGCGCTGGATTCCTCCCTACCCCGGCATCAACCTGCCCGGCAACTACATGAACGACTACGCCCGCGACCCCTACGCCTTCATTCATCCCTTGCAGGAGGCCAAGCGCAAGCTCTCCGGCTGGAACCCCGAGGAGGGCAACTAGGCTTTCTATTGAGTTGGCAGAACAATTGGCGATGCAAGAATGGGGCGCTTGCAGGACAGGCGTCCCATTTTTATGGACATCGGTGGATGTGGCACGAGTCAGTGCGAAAAGAAGAAGCAGGAGATCAGCGGCTCGCTGCCTTCGGCGATGATCTCTACCTGGTCCGTGAGAACCTCCACCGTCTGCGGGCGGTTCGAGGCGTCAGCAAGAGTGGCAGCGACTGTGGTGCGAAAGGAAATAATTGCAGGGCCGGCGCGATCGCTTACCTTAAACGATAGATAGCCTAGCAACCCACCGGGAATTGCCTTCGATCCTCCCGCGGCCTGTGCCGTAAGGGTCAGCGTGGTGTG
>CAMBEY010000020.1 GCA_945865705.1 Candidatus Sulfopaludibacter sp. SbA3 | reverse complement strand
GCCAGTTGGGTATAGCGGCCCAGTTCGCGTGCGGCAATCTGGTCCGCGGAGGCGCCTAACTCTCCAGTCTTGCCCAGATGAATACCCGTCAAATACGAGGCGGCAGGCCGGGCATGACCACCGGCATTCTCTCCCGGCAACGGTTCGGCGGGGCGATTGTGCAATCCGCTGATTACCATCAGACGGTCCTTGAATGGGCTCAAGGACCGCAAGATGGGCGATAATTCAAAGTTGTGCCCTTCCTCCGTGGGAGTCCACTGTTTCATGATGCTGCCGTTAGGCATATAAACGAAGGACAACCGCACCGCCGACTTAGATTGATCGAGCGTCGAGGCAAAGGCGGGCACCATGCTGTCGAGCATGGGCAAGGCTACGCTGGCGCCAATGCCTTTCAAAAATGCACGGCGCGGCAAAGCTTTCTTAAAGATCATCATGGCTACATTTCCCCCTGCGACAGAACATCCCTTAATTGCTTGACTTCGATGCGGCTGCGATCTGATTCCGTGTTTGCGCTCTCCGCATCTGAAACGGAATGCTTTCGACTACTTCCGTCAAAATTGACGACCAGCGGTAATCGTTGGCAGCAGCCTTGCGCACGATACGGCGTATGACCGCTGCGTCGTAATATTCCAGCTTGCGTCCCAGCGCGTAGGTCAAAAGTTTTTCGGTAACAGTATAGACAAACTGCTCAGGCTGCTGCAGCAGGATATCCTGCAACTCCCGGGGGCCTGAGAACCTTCGGCCATCGGCCAATACGCCGACCGCGTTAATCTCGACACCGCTATCCTTGTCGCGCCAGCGGCCCACTCCGTCGAAATTTTCGAGGGCGAAGCCTAGCGGGTCCATCTTTGCGTGACAACTGGCGCAGGCCGGATTGACACGGTGCTGCTCCATCCGCTGACGCATGCTGAGTAGTCGCGCTCCGCCGGAGTTTTCCGGCAAGGCGGGCACATCGGGCGGCGGGGGCGGTGGTGGAGTTCCTAGAATATTCTCGAGTATCCATTTCCCGCGAATCGTGGGGGCGGTCCGGTTGGCATAGGACGTAACGGTCAAAATGCTTCCTTGTCCCAGCAGGCCTCTCCTGTTTACATCGGCCAGCCGGACTTTCCTGAAATGTGAACCGAAGACGCCAGGAATCCCGTAGTGCCGGGCCAGACGTTCGTTGACGAAAGTGTAGTCCGCGCGCAACAGATCGAGCACGGAGCGGTCTCCGCGAAGCATATCCAGAACAAGCAACGCAGTCTCCTGGCGAAATGACCGAGTGAGGTTTTCGTCATAGTCTGGATAAATACTCGCATCGGGAGATACCGCCGCCAAATTCCGCAGGTAGAGCCACTGACCTGCGAAATTCGCAACTAATGCGCCAGACCGGGTATCGGCCAACATCCGCTGCACCTGCTGCCTTAGCATCGCAGGATCCTTCAATTTGCCCCTTTCGGCCAGATCGAGCAACTGATCGTCAGGGATGCTGCTCCACAAAAAGAAGGAAAGCCGGGAGGCCAGTTCCAAATCCGAGATGCGGTAAGGACCTCCGGAAGGGAGGTTGGCAGGGTCCTTCTCGATCCGGAACAAGAACTCTGGACTGGTTAACAATTTCTTCAAGGCGACCCGGATTCCCTCTTCGAAGTTTACCTCGTCGCGGCCAGCCCGATAGAAAGGAAGCAGCGTATCCAAATCCGCTTTGGTAGGTGGGCGGCGAAAAGCCAGGCGGATCAGATTGTCCAGAATTTTTCCGGCGCAGGTTCGTTGGGAAGCCAGGGAGGATTCCGCAGGTCGGCAGACAAAAATCCGGCTGCCGTTCGCCGCCTCGCTCATTCCGCGAGCGTTGTAAGGGCCACCGATGGTAATGCTATCCACCGCCGCCGAACCGCCTTTATAAGACTCCAGTTCGGACAAGACCAGCTGCGGCATCAAAACACCTTCTTGGGCGGTATTCTCCTTCAGGAAAGAGACTCCAACTCGATGCATGCCACTCTTCACCTGGACACGGGCCTCCAAATCCGCATCGGCTAGCGTTTCATAGGCTTCCCGCTCCGGGTCCCCACGGGAGTCCGGACTAGTGAAAGTAAATAACGGTCCCGACCTCCCTTTTGCCTCGCCTCCGACGCGGAACAGTTTCGCGCGGACCCCGTCCACGCGAATATCCAGCAGATTCGGTTCGGCCATGCCGCGAATGTAATCAATGTTGTTGCGCTGCAAGCGAACACGGATAGTGTATTCCCCGTCTAGAGGGAAATGATAGCGCACGGAGATCCCGCCACGAGATCCGAAAGGCAACTCCTCGCCCATGCGTTCATCCTGAATAAGACGCAGCGGGACTTTGTAGCTTTTCAATACTGGCCTGGTGCCCGGATCCCCGATGGCTATCCGGCTGATCTGCTCCGCCGCAGCCAAGTACCTTTCAATCAGCAACGGCGAGACCGTGAGCATTTCTGCAACGGTATCGAAGCCAAACCCAGAATCGTCGGGAGGCAGAAGAGCTTCCCCATCCACTTCAATTGCCAACAGATCACGGATGGCGTTGGTGTATTCAGCACGATTCAATCGATGGAAGGAGGGTACGCGGCCCGGATCAGGATTCCGGTCATATGCGCGGTCTAACTCCTCCTCGAGATATCCTGCCAGTTCGGAGTAGCTCCGCGCATCAGGCCTAGGAACACCCGCTGGTGGCATCTGCCCGCTGCGAAGTTTTCTGGCCACTTTTTCCCAAATCATCGCCGCCGTATTCACTTGATCTGGATTTACTTGATCCAGCATCAAATCGGCAGTTTTTAGCCTTTGATTGTGACACGTAACGCAATAGCGATCGAGCACGGCTCGGTGGTTTTTGGGAGAGGCGGGATTCTCTGTCGTTCCGGGAGCCTGGGCATGAGACATATTCCCAAGGGCGAACCCACACACCGCGATGCTAACCAGCACTAAACGGACACAGATTGACTGCAACATGCGCAAGTCCGCCCTTCTCGACCCTAAAGCGAAACCCCGACTTACAGCAGAACAACTGCCAGTATGACAGCCATTTACCATGATCCTGAGGCCCATGTCAATAGATTAAAACGAGATAGATTAAAACGAGCAACTGGAAGCATCTCTGGAATGCGCGGTTGAGGCTACTGGAACCGGAGCGCTTCCGGCAAGCATTACAAAGCCAATATTCCTGATGTCAATATTCCTGATTGACCTGCGACTGTTATGAGCGTATACTCCTCTCGCTATCGAAAGCCTTGGCAAGCCGTTTAGTCGGATGAGGCTGTCCGGCAGGCGACTCTTTGTGGAGAAAGTATAAATTGGTGGACTGCAGGAAATGAAAAAAACTCAAAACGGTGAGATGAGTAAGAAAAAGTGGTTGGGTTGGCTGGCATGTGCTTTCATGCTTCTCACGGTGGGGCAGGGGTGGGCTCAGATTCCCACCTGCGGCACGACTTGTACGAATGAAAAGATCAAACCCTTTCGCATAATTGGGAACATCTATTGGATTGGCCTTTCCGATCACGGGGCACTGCTTTTCACCTCCCCGCAGGGGCACATTATGATTGATACCGGAGCGGAGGAATACGGCCACTGGATTCGAGCGAACATTGAGGAATTGGGATTCAAGCTCCGCGACGTGAAGTACATCTTGGGCAGTCACTCACACGCGGATCATGTGGGAGGGTTCTCAGCATTCAGAGAACTGACGGGGGCGAAACTGGTTGTCTCGGCTTTGGACGCCAACATACTGGCCAGCGGCGGGCACTCCGACTATCGGGGTGGGACGGAGTACTTCACTCCCGTCAACGTGGACGTCATGGTAAAGGACGGAAACAAGGTTCAGCTTGGACCAATTACCATGGTCGCGCATATCACCCCTGGACATACCCGCGGCTGCACCACTTGGACGACCACGGTTGAGGATGAAGGGCGTAAATTGAATGTGGTGATACCCTGCGAACTGGCAGTGGCCGGTGAGCGCGCGCCGCTGTTGAATAACGCGAAGTATCCCGGAATCGCGGACGACTATCGAAAAGCCTTTTCCATCATTCGCGGCTTACCGGTTGATGTATTTCTCACGTTGCGTACCACCACCTTTCGCCGCATCGAAAAACAGAAGCGCCTGGAGCAGGGCGTAAAGCCGAACCCATTCATCGACCCCAGAGGATTGCAGACCTTTGTCGATGACTATGAACGTTCGTATCTGGAGCAGTTGGACCTGGAAAAATCAAAGAAGTAGTTCCCATCACGAGTCGCTTCAAGCAATTCTTGACTTCCTCTTGATGGGAATGATAAAGAAGTGGCCTTCACGCAGGAAGGCCCGGGAGAGGAGAAAGTTTCTCATGTGCTCGATTCGCGTGTCATTGTCGGTGGTATACAATCTAGTGCTGTTCGCCGTGATAGGATCGGCGCAGTTGCCGGTAGGATCCGTTTCTGGAACAACGCGTGATGCCTCCGGAGCCGTAGCGCCCAGCGTGGCCATAAGAATCTCCAATCTTAATACCGGCGACAATCGGACGACGACGACCGATGGTCAGGGCCGCTATGTAATCCCCAATCTCCGACCCGGCGAATATGAAGTTCAGGCATCGCTACCCGGCTTCCAGACCGCGGTTCGCCGCGGCCTTAAGATCGAGATCGGAGTGGAATCGCGCGTGGATATGGAGATGCAGGTCGGCGAAGTACAGCAGCAAGTGGAGGTAATCGGTGAACTGCCGCTCGTGAATACCAGCAACTCGGAAGTTTCCGGGTTGATCGAGGCCGCGCAAGTGCAGAGCCTCCCTTTGAACGGCAGAAGCTTCACCGATCTGCTTACGTTGGAACCGGGAGTGCGGTACATCACGGCTGGTGCGACAGGCTCGGTAAGCGGGCAGGGAAAGCGAATCTCCATCAGCGGCAGCCGTTCCACCGGGAACACATTTCTGCTGGATGGGTCGGATATCAATGATAAGAATTCGGTGGTACCCGGCAGTATCGCTGGCGTGCTGCTGGGAGTGGATACGGTTGCCGAGTTCAAGGTTCTGGCCAATGCCTATGGGGCGGAATATGGCACGCGATCCGGCGGCGTGGTCAGCGCGATAACCCAATCGGGATCGAATCAGATTCACGGCAAGATTTTCGAGTACTTGCGTAACAGCGCCCTGGACGCCCGTGACTTTTTTGACCGCGACCCGCGTAATCCGACGGTGCGCAGTGATCCACCCCCCTTCAAACAGAATCAATATGGATTTGTGGTTGGCGGACCCCTCCGGAAAGACAAGACCTTCTTCTTCGGCAGCTACGAGGGTCTTCGCCAGCGACTTGGACGCACACTGTTCGGGCGCGTACCAACCGTCGCTGCGCGCAATGGAGCAATAGGACCAGTCGATCCCGGCGTAGTTCCCTTCCTGAACACTTATCCGCTCCCGAACGGGCAGGATTTCGGTAACGGCACGGCGGAGTATGTAATCTCCCAGACCATTCCCACCAACGAGGATTATTTCCTGGCGCGCGGCGATCACCGCTTATCGGAGAAGTTTTCACTCTTTGGCCGGTATGTAATTGATGACGCGGATAAGCTCAACGCCAGCGACACGGGCTTGTTCCGCGAGGCGCTCGAATCTCGCAACCAGTGGTTCACATTACAGGGCACCCAGGTGATTACTCCGCAGCTAATCAACACTTCTCAGTTTGCCTATAACCGCGCCAAAGAGTTTGTTTCCAACCCTCCAGGCGTAGAGGGCATCGACTCTTCGCGACTGGAGATCATCCCCGGCCGCGGGCCAGGTGCGTTGACCGTGCAGGGACTCTCCGCGCTCGGACCAGGAGCGACAAATCCGCAAAGATATGTCACCAATAATTTCCAGTATTTCGACAACGTGGTCTACGTCCGTGGACGGCACAACATGAAGTTTGGGGCGTCGGCCACGCGCATTCAGTTCAATGACTTCTTTGGGGTCCGCTACGTCGGGGCGTTCGCGTTCGCCAATCTCAACACATTCCTGCAGAATCAACCGCAGCAATTCTTTGGAACCATCATCTCCGACCCGGTCCGGGGCATCCGGCAGAACTTGTTTGGGTTTTACATTCAGGATGATATAAAGCTGATGCCAAACCTGACTGTTAATCTGGGACTGCGCTATGAATTCATCACCGTGCCCACGGAGGTGAACGGCAAGATTTCCAATCTTCGCGACGTGCTGCGCGACAGTGATTTCACTACGGGTGATCCGTACTTCCAGAACCCGTCGCTGAAGAATTTTGCGCCGCGCGTTGGGCTGGCTTGGGATCCGTTCTCCGACGGCAAGACGTCCGTGCGCGCCGGGGGCGGAATTTTTTACGACGAGATACTTCCGTACTATTACCGCGCGACAGTGAATTTTGTCCCTCCATTCAACATCACGTATCGACTGACAAACGCCAGACTGCCAACCGCTTGGGCCCCGGGGCAGGCGCTGCCAGCCGCGGAACGGTCGATACTGGGCACGCTGGAGTATGACGCCGCGCAGCCCTATGCATTGCAATATAACGTCACCGTGGAGCGGCAGTTCTGGGGTGGAACCAGTGTAACGGCGGGCTATCGCGGATTTCGCGGAATAAAACTCTATGGGATCGCCAATGTGAATCAGCGCATCCCCAGCAGAATCGAACCGGATGGTCGTAAGTTCTGGGATGGCGACGCCAACGGGAACCCTATTGCGCCGCGTCCGAATCCGAACTTTACGGACCTGTTCGTCTATCCCGCACGGGATTCCTGGTATAACGGCCTCGACATCGGCGTTAATCGGCGATTCGATAGCGGCATGCAGTTCCAGATTTCTTATAGCTACGCGAAATCCATTGATACTGCCTCCGGGCATTCAGGAACTACAAATCTGGTCAGCGCCACGGACTTTCCTCAGGACCAGATCGATCCCAAGGGCAGCGAGAAAGCACTATCCGGATTCGACATTCGCAGCTATTTCCGTTCGAATTTTATCTACGACCTGCCATTTGGAAAGAATTCGTCGGGACTTACGGGCAAGCTGGTTGGTGGTTGGCAGGTGAATGGACTGCTGACATTAACGGACGGCTCGCCGGTCAGCATCAACCTGTCCTTCAACCGTTCGCGCTCAGGCAATGCTGGATACGCCGATAACAACGACCGCCCCAACCTGCGATCCGGCTACAGCAACAACCCGCAGTTGGGTGATCCGAACCAGTGGTTTGACCGCAGCGCATTTGAGTTGCAGCCGGCCGGCTACTTTGGAAATCTAGCGAAGAATACGGTGATTGGTCCGGGCTTGGCCACGTTTGATTTCTCATTGATAAAAAAGGTCAGTTTCGGGGAGAACCTGAACCTGGAGTTCCGTTCCGAGTTTTTCAACCTGTTCAATCGCCCCAACTTTGGCGTGCCGGATCGCTTCATCTTCCTGTCTGCGGCCGGGGTTTCCAGTCCCACGGCGGGATTGATTCGCGCGACTAGCACCTCGGCGCGACAGGTACAGTTCGCCATAAAACTCTCTTTTTGATGCCTTTGGCTTAGGGCTTGGTTTGCCGTCTGGTCAGGTGTCTGACCAGACTCGGAAGTAATTGATAATATTGGAATAGCCTTGACATCTAGGGCCTGCAAGGCGTAAAAGTTATATTGATAATGGAATTCTCGTCTCCCCGCATGGCTCTTCCCTGAGAAGAGCCATGCGGAGAGGGGGGTAATATGCTCATGCGAATAGCCGTTGCGGTTCCGGCAAATCTGCTGATGGCAGGCGTATTAAGCCTGTCCGCATACGGCCAACAATCTGTTTCCGCGCCCACCGCTTCGTCCTCCACGCTTGGGGCTCCTTTGCCGCATCGCGCGGTGATCAATCGCTACTGTGTAGCTTGCCATAATGAAAAGTTACGTACCGCGGAGCTCTCCCTGGCAACCGCTGATGTGGACCACGTTGGAACCTCCCCGGAGATTTGGGAAAAAGTGGTGGTGAAACTTCGCACCGGCCAGATGCCCCCCACGGGAGCGCCGCGGCCGGATGCCCAGAGTTATTCCGCTCTGGCTGGATACCTTGAATCGGAACTGGACCGCACGGCGGCGGCGGCTCCGAATCCCGGACGCACTGCCACAGCACACCGGTTGAATCGCGCCGAATATACCAACGCCATCCGCGATCTGTTTGCCCTTGAGATCGATGGAGCCTCCTTGCTTCCCGCTGACGATTCCAGCGGCTTTGATAATAACGGCGATTTGCTTTCGGTTTCGCCCCTGCTGATGGAAAAGTACATCGCCACCGCCCACCGCATCAGCCACTTGGCCGTTGGCAGCGCAGCCATTCCACCAGATATACAGACCTACGACCTTCCCCTGTTGCTGATCCAGGATGAGCGAATGAGTGAGGATCTCCCGTTCGGTTCGCGCGGCGGCATAGCCGTGCGTCACCATTTCCCCCTCGACGGAGAGTATGTCATCCAGTTGCGCTTGCAGCGCACGCCCGACCGTGGCTATGTTCGCGGCATTGCGGAACCTCATTTGATAGATTTGCGGCTGGATGGGGCGCGGCTGAAACTGTTTACTTTCGGCGGTGAACACAAAGGCCAGGCGGAAGGATCGGCTGCGGCGGACTCCGCTCCGCCCGATCCCCGTGAATCGGAGTACCAGCGAACCGCGGACTCCGGCCTTGAATTGCGTTTTCAGGCCAAAGCGGGAACCCGCATGATTCAAGTAGCGTTCCTCAAGGAGAACTCCGCGCGCGAAGGTGTTTTTCAGACTCGGGCTCGGTCCAATCTGCTGACCTTGGCCCTTGGCGATGGAGACGAAACCAATGCTTCGGTGATGGCTGGGCTTGGCAGTGTGTCGATTTCGGGTCCATTTAATTCACAGGGTCCTGGCGATACTGCTAGCCGGCAAAGAATCTTCAGTTGCTGGCCTGCGGCACTGAGCGAGGAAGAGCCGTGTGCCCGCGAAATCTTTGCGCGGATGGCGCGCCGTGCTTTCCGGCGCCCGGTGGCCAGCGGCGAGATTGAGTCGATACTGGAGTTGTTCCGCGCGGGCCGCCAGCGCAGCGACTTTAACAGCGGCATTGAGCTCGCTTTGCAGGGAATGCTGGTACTGCCTCAGTTCCTGTTCCGCGTGGAAATGGATCCTGCCGGTTCGCAGCCCAACCAGTCATATACCATCAGCGACATCGAGTTGGCTTCCCGGCTTTCGTTCTTCCTGTGGAGCAGCATCCCGGACGATGAACTGCTCGACCTCGCGGAACAGGATCGGCTGCGTGAGCCTGCCACGCTGGAAGCACAGGTCCGGCGCATGGTCGCCGACGACCGATCGAAAGCTTTGATTGATAACTTTGCGGGCCAGTGGCTCTATCTTCGCAACGTAAATGCGGTCCATCCCAATCAGGACATTTTCAGCGAGTTCGACGAAAACCTCCGCTTGGCTTTCCAGCAGGAGACGAATCTTTTCCTTGAATACATGATCCGCCAGGACCGTTCCGTGCTGGACTTGCTGCGCGCCGACTTCACCTTCCTGAACGAGCGTCTGGCCAGGCACTATGGCGTCCCCGGCGTTTACGGGGGACGCTTCCGCCAAGTGCAGCTTGCCGACATGAATCGCCGAGGCCTGCTCGGCCAGGGAAGCATTCTCACGGTTACCGCGCTGGCCAATCGAACCTCGCCGGTCATGCGCGGAAAATGGGTAATGGAAAATTTTCTCGGCACGCCACCTCCTGAACCTCCGCCATCGGTGCCTGCCTTGCAGGAGAAGGCCAGCGACGGCAAGGCACTCACCATGCGCCAGCAGATGGAGCAGCATCGCGCCAATCCAGCCTGTGCCGGGTGCCATCGCGTGATGGACCCCATCGGATTCGCGCTCGAAAATTTCGACGCCATCGGCCAATGGCGAGCCACCGACTCGGGTAATCCCATTGACGCCTCGGGCGTGCTGCCCGATGGCACACGCTTTCAGGGCCCGGCGGAACTGCAGAGGATTTTGCTGAACAATCCAGAACAGTTTATCCGCACGGTTTCCACCAAGCTGCTGGCCTACGCACTGGGCCGCGAAGTGTCCTATTACGATGCTCCGTCGGTTCGCAGCGTTCTGCGCGCGGCGGCACCGGGCGAGTATCGCTGGTCGTCCCTGATTTTAGAAATTGTGAAGAGCTTGCCGTTTCAAATGAGGAGGTCGCGCGCGTCATGATGATATTCAGGAAAGCGATTCCACGCCGGACATTTTTGCGCGCTCTGGGAGCCAGCCTGGCGCTGCCTTTGCTTGACGGCATGGTCCCTGCATTTGCCAGCACGGCCGGCGCGATCGACGCGGGACAAAAATCCCGTATCCGCATGTCCTTTGTCTACGTGCCAAATGGCATGATCATGGACAAATGGAATCCCTCGAAGCCGGGGACGAATTATGAGATTACGCCGATCCTGGCGCCTCTCGCTGATTTTCGTCAGCAGATTCTGGTGATGAGCGGCCTGAACGGCGGACCCTCGTTGATCGGCGGGCACCCGCGTGCCAGCGCCATGTGGCTGACGGGCGTGGACCCCAAGAAATCCGCCTATGATCTGCAATCGGGCGTCTCGGTGGATCAGCTTGCCGCTAGGGAACTGGGCAAGTCCACCCCGATTCAATCGCTCGAACTGGGAGTTGAGAACCCCGCCGAACTGGTGGGCGAGGCCTCTGGATACAGCGCCGCCTACACCAACACCATCTCGTGGCGAACTCCCACCATGCCGCTGCCAATGGAGCACAAGCCCCGCGCCGTTTTCGAGCGCCTATTCGGTGATGGCAGCAGCACGGCTCCCCAAGTGCGGCAAGCCAGAATTGCGGAGCAAAAAAGCATCTTGGACTTGGTATCCCGCGAAGTCTCGCGGCTGAATGCCGACCTGGGACCTTCAGACCGGAATAAGCTGAACGAGTATCTGGACTCGGTGCGCGATGTGGAGCGCCGCATCGACCTGGCGCGCAGTCAGCCGGACCGCAAGATACCTTTAATGGACCGTCCCACGGCCATACCAGCACTCTATGAGGATCATGTAAAGCTGATGTTTGACTTGCAGGTGCTGGCATTTCAGACGGACATGACTCGCGTTTCTACTTTCATGATGGCGCGCGAAAAGAGTGACATTGTCTATTCGCAGTTGGGGCAGTCCGAGCCGCATCACGCCATCTCCCACAATCGCGGCGATGCGCAGAAAATCGCCCTGAAGGAACAGATTGACATCTATCACAGCAAGCTTTTCGCTTACTATCTGGAGCGCCTGCGCTCCACCCCGGATGGCGACGGCTCGCTGCTTGACCACTCGATGGTGCTGTTCGGTTCGGGGTTGAGCGACGGGGATCTTCATACGCAGCGCGATCTGCCGATCCTGCTGGCGGGTGGGGCTGAGGGCAAACTGAAAGGCGGGCGGTACATCCGCTATGCCGATGGAACTCCGTTAACCAATCTGCACCTCTCGTTGCTCGATCTAGCCGAAGTGCAGGCGGATGGATTGGGCGACAGCAACGGAAAAGCCAATCTGGCCGTCGCCGAGTAAGCGCATCGAGCCGCGGACGGGTTGAATCGTGCAAGGTCTTGCAAGGAAGGGATAACCATGAGCTTCAGTCGGCCATCGTATAATCGTCAGCCAGCGGGGGAAGCGCCGAAGATTCTCCACCTTTGTGCGGCCAGATACCTTGTGGCCTGTGTCATTGGCTTTTGCGCTGCCTCCGTGGCTGCCTTTGCCGCGGGGCCGCTGTCCAGTTCATCCAGCATGGCACTCTTTGACGCGGTAAAAAACGGCAACCACTCCGCCGTCCGCGCCATGATCGATGCAAAAGCCGATGTCAATGTCGGCGAACCCGACGGTGCGACCCCACTGACGTGGGCTGTCTACAAAGACGATTCCGAGATGGTTGATTTGTTGCTTCGCGCTGGCGCCAATCGTGATGCGGCCAACGATTACGGAGTAACCGCTGTGTCCTTAGCCTGCACCAACAGAAACGCCGAGATGGTGAAAAAGTTAGTAGCTGCGGGCGCCAATCCCAACAAGGCGATATGGTCAGGTGAAACGCCGCTGATGACCTGCTCAATGAATGGCAACGTCACGGCGGTTGGAGCTCTGCTCGCACATGGCGCAGACGTGCGCGCACGCGAAAGCCGTTGGGGGCAGACTGCGCTGATGTGGGCTATTTATGAAGGGCACAAAGATGTCGCCCGCCTGCTAATTGAGAAAGGTGCCGACGTTCACGCCATGTCTCACATGATCGCTGGCCATTCGCCGATGATCTACGATACCTACGGCGGCGATGTGCAGGCCAGTTCCAAAGGTGGATTTAGTCCCCTGCTCTTTGCCGCGCAGCAGGGTGATCTGGAGACAGCGGCATTGCTCCTGGCAAAGGGAGCGGCAATTGAGGAACGCTCTCCTGATGACGGCACGGCATTGGTGGTGGCCACCGCAAATGGTCATGAGAAGTTCGCTTTGTTTCTTTTAGAAAATGGGGCGGACGCAAATGCCCGTGACTCCAGCGGAATAACCGCGCTGCATTACGCTTTGCGCTCCGGCATTAAATCCTTGTACGGCATGGGCGACGATCCGATTCCGGGAGTGGCGGAAAGTCTGAAAGCGGAAAAACGCGAAGTGGCCTCGGGGCTGGCTGCAGGTGGTGATGCGGTCAAGCAGACGGGTGCCAACTCGAAAGCGAACGTCAATCAGCTCCTGCTGCAGTCATCCACAAAACGGGAGGCCTCTCCACTTCTGCCCGGACCGAGCATGCCAGTTCTGGTGAAGGCATTGCTAGCGCGCGGCGCGGACCCCAATCTCCAGATAGAAAGTTCACCGTACCGGCTAAGGACCAAGACTCGACCGCAGATCAACCTGCGGGGAGCGACACCGCTGCTGCTGGCCGCCGCGCACGCCGACGTGCAGACGATGCGCGCGCTGATTGAGCATCGTGCTCGCCCCCTGGTTGGAACCAAAGTCAATGAAGCAGAGCTGGCTCGCAAGGATTATTCAGACGACTCCGAATTTCAAGGTAGCGCCACGCCGCTACTGGTTGCCGCCGGACTTGGGCGCAATCGTGAACGTACCCCGGCGGATGAACGAATGGCGCTCGAAGCGGTAAAGATGCTAGTGAGCCTGGGTGCGGACTTAAACGCTGCCAACGAAGCCGGATGGACCCCGATGCATGCCGCCTCATGGACCGGCTCCAACTCGATTGTTCAATACCTGGCAGAAAAAGGGGCGAAGTTGGATGTCCAGAACGGCTGCGGGCAGACGCCGCTCAGTCTGGCGGGTGGCACCAGCCCCCTTGGTCTGCGCGTGAAGCTACGCCCCCGCAAAGCTACAGTAGAAGTCCTCACGAAACTTGGGGCCGGTGCCGCATCTCACGATCCCGTTGGCCACTGTATTCCTGGCCGAGTCCCGCTATTGGCTGACCTGTTTGGCCAGTAGTTACCTTGTCGCTGGCGAATCATTCATTACGCCCTGAAAACGTACCTTCTGAAGTCCCGGGAGCAGCTTCTTGATCGGTGCTTCCGCAATCAATTGTTGGTGGCTACACCATATCTTATTCAAACAAATACGCTTACTTTGAATTTTCGGTGTTGGAGGCCTGCTGTTTGCAAAAATTGCCATTAAGGATCATAAAATCAGTAAATGGCGATGATCTGACCAACAGTAGATTGCGGAAGCACCGGCAGGGCAACCCCACAGAATTCCACGCCAAATCAGCGTTTGTTAGTTGTCCCTATCGTAAATCCCATCGGGTTGAAATGATTGAAGTTATCGTGGTGTCCGGATACTGTTTCTGGCATCATGAAAACCTTCTTTAGTTTGGTCGGGTTGGCCAGAAGCCTTTTGAGCATGGTGTCCCTACCGAAAACTTTGTCGCGAAGAAACGGTATAAGATTTACGTTCAAAGTCTACTTCAATCGCAGAGTTCCGGAAACCATTTTTATTCGGGAAGCGGCGCTGATTTGATAATCGGTTAACCGCGTGTAAAGTTAGGCAGGTTTCTGCCATCTGGTCCGATCTGAAATTCAATTATTCCACTTAATGTTGCGCGGCTTTGATCAAGCTGAATAAAAGGGGACGAATAAGAGGGGACAGCCTGAACTGCGCGATTTATTTTTTTTTGCGAGTGAGCCTGAATCAGCGGTAGGCTTCGCGGCGATTCCTAACGCCGGTAATTTCGATGGTGTTCTTGTCGTTCAGATCAAAGAAGATGCGGTAGTCGCCGCAACGGAGCCGGACGCCGGTTCAAGGAAATGGGAGAACGGTTCGGTCGCCAGTGGGTCCGCGGCCACCTGCGCAAAGACGGCTTGCCGCGGATGGCCAGCGCTTCCTGATCAACACGCCGGTGGGGGGGGGCAGCGAGTCCGCGCCGCTCACCGTGATCACCAATTTCCCCGCCACATTAAAGAAGTGAATGCCGCGTGATGATTCCGCGTGACAGTGCCGCGCGCCCACGGCACGCCGGGGCAGGCTGTCAGCAAGCGGGCCGGTGGAACGCAACGCCCCGGATGCTGACGGTTTGATTTTTGATTCGGCTTCGTATGCGAGCGTGGAAAAGACATCGGCGACTGGGACGTGGTTTTTCCATTGGCCCGCTTGCTGACGCGCGCGGCACTGTCACGCAACACCGTCACGCAAACTGGCACGCGGCACCGTTTATTGCGCGCCTAGTGGGCAGCAAGTCAATGGGGAAATTTGGAATCTTTGGGCGGAACCGGGAAAGGCGGGGGGTAGGGTGTGTGGGGTGGCTGGCAAACTCCGCCGATGCCGCGAATCTTGTCAGGTTGGTCAATTTAGGTAATTTGAAAAATTTGGATGCTGTGGAATTTGTGGGCGGAGTGGTCAGGTTGGTCGATTTGGGAAATTTGACGTGCGAGATGGGTGCGAAGTGGCGGAAAAGCTGATCTGAAGTCCCTCCGAAACCCCCAGCCCCGAATCCCTAATCTCGAGGTGGTCAATCTGGTCAGAGTGGTCAGAACCGTGAACGTTTGCACTTTGGTCAGGACCGCGAATTTGGGCAATTTGTCATGCGATTGGGCGCGGCTTGGCGGGGCGTTTGGGGAGGGTGCCGGGCAATGGTTTTTCCAAATTTGCGAGAGGTCCAAGGTCAGACCCAAGGTCGCGCCCAAGGTCGGGCCCAAGGTCAGGGCTAGGGGGCGAAGCGGTCTGGCAGGAAGGCGTCCATGGGAAAGGGTGGCTGGCCGTTCAGCAGCCAATGGGTCAACACCTCCGCCGTAATGGGGGCGAGAAGGATGCCGTTGCGGAAGTGGCCGAGGGCAGTCCAGTAATTGGCGATGCCGGCGCGCTGCGGCAGGGGGCCGATTACGGGCAGGCCGTCCGGAGTGGCGGGGCGCAGGCCGGTCCAGGCATCGATCTTTTCGGCGGATGCCAGGGCGGGGCAGAGGCGTTGCGCGGCCTCCTGAAGGCGGGCCACGGGAGCGGCGTGAACGGTCTTGTCAAAGCCGGCCTCCTCCATGGTGCTGCCCACGATGATCCGGCCATCATGGCGCGGGACAAGGTACACTTCCTCCGTGCGAATAACGTGGCGCAGCAACTCACGCGGCTGGCCTCCTCGCTGGCCCGGAGCGGCGCGCAGAGCGAGCATATGTCCCTTCACGGGACGCACGGGAATGGCCGGGATTCCGTCGCCGGTGATCTGCGCGGCCCATGCGCCGGAAGCATTGATAATAGCCCCTGCCGTGATGGTCTCCGAGGAACTTTCAGGGCCGATTGCGACACCGATGGCGCGGCCTTTCCGGACAACAATACTGGAAACGGATTGACCCAGAACGAAGTCCACTCCGCGCAGACGACAACTGCTAACGAGTGCCTGCATGAGGAGCCGGTTGTCGACTTGATGGTCATCGGGTAGATACAGCGCGCCGCCGAATCCCGGCGATGGTCCCTGCGGAAAAGTGGGAGAGAGCGCCGCTTCGCGCGAGGACAGTTGGCTGGAGGAGAGTTGCTCCACGCGGGCACCCTGCGCCATCTGCCAGGACAAGGTATGCAGCATGTGATCGCGCGCGGCGGAGGTGGCGAACGGAAGCAGCGTGCCGTCTGTCCGGTAATGGGGATCGATGCCAGTTTCCGCGATTAGTTCAGCGACGAGGTTAGTGTAGAGACTGCGGCTGCGCGTGGCGAGCGAAAACAGCGGTGTCAACTCGTCGGCTTCCGCCGAAGGCGCGAGCATTCCGGCGGCGGCGTGAGAGGCCTCGGTGCCGGGGGCTGCGCGGTCAATCAAGGCCACTCGCTTACCTGCACCCGCCAACAGGCGGGCGAGGGAACAGCCGATTACTCCAGCCCCGATTATGGTGTAGTCAAATTTTTCCATTGTGTTGATTATAAATAGCTTATATTGATTTTGTGAGACGTTGCGGAATAGTTTTCGCCACCTTCTTAGCTCTCCAGACCTAATCCCAAATAGTACCAGATGCCTATTGGATCGCACTTGCAATTCGCATAGACTTGGCTGGTCATAGTTTACTACTCCCCCATGCCGCAATTAGCTGATGGCATGGGCTTTTTGTTCGATCAATAGATACTGCCCAGTAGTTTTGGCCGGGGTACGGCCGGGTGGATATTACGGGTCGATATTACAGGACAAGAGAGGTGTTACATGGATACGAAAAATCGAGGCCCATTAGGGCGGGTTTTGGTAATTGCTGGATTGATCATTTTGATCAGCTCCGTACGCGGAAAGGCAGCGGCGCCGATCGCGATTCTGGACTCGGCGCGCACCAGCACCTACTTTGGTTTGGCCTACGGATATTGCCAGGCCGGCACCGCAGATCCGAACGCGCTTGGTGCCCTTGAGTACAAGCGATATTGGGGCGGCTGGGCGCGGGTGCTGGATGAGATGAAGGCCGCCGGAAAGATCACGGGCTACGATGTCGTCAACGATAGCTTCATCGCCAACGGCCTGGTGAAATCGTCCTACAAAGTGCTGATCCTTTCGAACAATGTCTCCATGTCCATCGCCATGACGGACGCGGTACGCACATGGGTGAGCAATGGCGGGCGTTTGATGGCCACCTTCGGCACCGGCTATGGCGCATTTGCAGGGACAGTGGAAGAGGCGCTGGCATCGAAGACCACCAAGAATACTTTGCAGCAACTCTGGGGCGACCCGCTGACCAAGGCCGTTACCACGGGAACGTTTGGCACGGTGCAGCCGGCGACTGGCGGCTATCCTCCCGGCAGCGTCGAGCCGATTATCACGCGCGAAGAAGGGCCGACGGCGAAGATCTGCCAGTATTATGATCCGGTCACATCCACCTGCCCTTGGTATTACCAGCAGTCGAAGATTCTGGCCGGCTATGGCGATCTGGCCAACATGCTGGTGGGACGCAGCGAGAACTATCCCGGCAATTATGCGATGTTCGCCTTCGCGAATAACCTGACGCTCTACGACCCCAACAACATCTGGCCGGATACTACTTACGCCAAGCCGCTGCCCGCGGTGATCTATAATGCCTACCGCAAGGGCAAGGTGGTCTACTACCCATTTGCGCCGGACTTCATCACGGGTTTGGAGTACGACATGGCCGGGCATTGCAGTGGCGATCCCAACTTCCCCGGCGAAGATCCGATGCCGGGTCTGCAGAACACTTTGAACTGGGACAATAACCGTTGGGCAGACCGCACTCCGCTGCTGCGCGCGCTGATGAAGAGCACCATCGATTTCCTGCTGACCTCCCAGTAGCCCGACCGTTGAGAGCGTCCTATAGGACCCCATAGATCGATAGTCCTATTCGAAAAAGAGGACTGCTGCGCTATTGAGTAGTGCATCCGCGTGGGCGATGATGAAGGGGAAGAAAGAAGCAACAGTCTTTTTAGCAGCGAGGTAGTAAGCAATGTTTAACAGGATGGACAGAATGTTTCCCCCTGAATCAGATCGTCAGATCAATTCGGAAATGACTCAGCCTCAGAAAGGCCAGAGCATTCCGGCGGAGAGCAGAAGGAGAACGGTGATGAAAAAATTTGTTTTGGGGATGATCGTGGCGCTGGCCAGCTTCGGCGCCAGCGTGGCCAGCGCACAAAAAATTGCCCTGCTGGATTCGGATAACACGAGGGAATTCTTCCGACGCCGCGGTTATAGTCTCTGTGGTCCGGGCAGCAACCACATCGGAGAGCTCGAATATGAGAGATACTTTCGTGGCTGGCAGTACGTCCTAATGGGCCAAACGAGCAACCACCTAGTGAAAGATAGCGCCGGCGCCGCTTTGCTGCCTACGGTTAGTGACGGCTTCGACGGCTTCGACGGCAAGTGGGGCATCCTGAAGGATAAGATGAACGAGTTCGACATCACAGAGGCCGTGCTTAAAAGCCGTGGCACCGAAGTCTTGATTCTCTCCAATTTGGCTGGTATGACCGTGGAGGAGACCCGGGACATTAAG
>CAMBEY010000019.1 GCA_945865705.1 Candidatus Sulfopaludibacter sp. SbA3 | reverse complement strand
CCCGGACCCCGGGCCGATTAGGGCTACAGGGAAAATTGTGGAAGTGTCGAGGTTCGGCACCACCGAGATTCTATAAAACGGGTCAGAGCTGCGCCGCGAACTGGCCACGTAGGCCACCAGCGGGTCGTAATGCACGCCGGTTCCGCCGCTGACCAAAGTCTGGCGGCCCGCCCACGGAGACCAGGAAAATCCGAAGCGCGGCGCGAGATCATCGAGCGAAGGATTGCCATTGTAGAATTCACCGTACTCAACTTTAGGGTCGCGCACGAAATCCATCAGGTGGACTTTTTTGTTTGTCAGGTCGGAGATGTTTCCGACAAATTCGTAGCGCAAGCCGTAGGTCAGTTGCAGGCGCGGAGAAACTTTGAACTCATCCTGCGCGAAGAACGAAAAAAGATTCTGCCGAAAGAGGCGGTGGTTGTCCGAGCCCTGTTGCGCAACGAACAGGCTGGTGCCCACGGGGCCGGCTTGCAGAAAGCCTTCGAGGTTATTGAACGACCACATCGCGCCTTTCTGCCAATCGCTGTAAACGTCCCAGCGATTGCGGTGCATCTCGCCGCCAAACTTGATGGCGTGCGCGCCCTGCTGCACGATCCACTGATTGCCGAACTGGAAGGAGTCCAAGCTATCCGAGCGCGGAATGTTAGTGGCCAGGCCGAAGTTGCTCATGCCGGGAATGGTCATCTGACCGAAGATGGGCCAGCTCGGAACAAAGCTGAGCGAGGCAGGGATGGTCAGCTGCTCCACGCCGAAGGAAACATCGGAGGGACGCGTGTAGCCGAAACGGAATGTGGTCAGCGCGCGCAGGCTCAGGATATGCGTGCCCACCGCGGTCAGATATTGCTGGCGTGTTTTGCTCGATGTCAGGAAGAGATGCGAGCCCTGCGACTCATCGCCCTCGGCATCAGAAAAGGTGTAGCGCACAAACAGGCTGTCGCGATCCGTCAGCTTCTGATCCACGCGAATGTTCAGGTAATCCTCGCTGGTGGGCAGCGACTGCGGGGAGAAGTTGCGGCCAATGCCGCCGCCTTCGCTGGGCCCATTGGGGACCGGCATCAGATTCAGATACGGTCGAATTGTGGGGGCAATATCGCTGCGGGTGCGGATGGCGGCGTCGGGCCAGAAGCTCACATTGGTTTCGGTCAGACGATCGCGCAGTCCCTCAAAGCTGAATAGGAAAAACGAGCGGTCCTTCTTGATGGGGCCCGTGAGCGTTCCGCCGAATTGATCACGACGGAAGGGCGGAGGATTATCGCCATCGTCGAAAAAGTTTCGCGCGTCGATCTTGCTGTTACGCATAAATTCAAAGACGGTCCCGTGAATTTCCGGCGTGCCCGAGCGCGTGATGGAGTTCATGATGCCGCCGCTGGAGCGGCCATACTCGGCGTTGTAACCCGTGCTGTATACCTGCACTTGCAACACGGCGTCGGAGCCCAACTGCACACCGGCGGCGCTGCGCGGCGGAAAGTTCTCCGAGTTCATCGTGGTGGTGCCGTCGAGCATCACGTGATTGGATGATGCCCGGCTACCCGACATCGAGAGGCTGCCGCCGCTGGTTCCGCGCGACGCCGAAGCCGTGGAAGTGTCGCTAACACCAGCCTGCAGCGTGGCCAGTTGCGAGTAGCTGCGCCCGTTAAGTGGGAGCCCGGAGAGCTGGCTCTCGCTAATCATGCTGGGCGCGCTGGCCTTTGGTGGTGGGGCAGGAGCCGCCGTGGTTGATGCTTCCGGTTTGGCCACGTCCTTGCCGGCCTCCTGTGACCATGCTGTACCGGCCAACGAAAAACAGACCAGCGCCGCCATCCTTACAGCAGGGAACGGCCAACGGCTGAATGCAAAACTTACAGGCATTTTAGATACCATGATTTCCTCACAAATTTCCCACACAAGCTTGCAGCAGGGCATGAATCACCACGAGGGCACTGTTGCGCTCTTTTGCTGTCTGACAGGCCATTGCTATTAGGTGATTCCACCGGGCTGTCTGTCTATCTTATCGTACCCACGCCAGCCTCGCCAACACGAACCTGCCGGGAGTTGCGCTGATTTGGCCAAAACGGCTTTATGCTTGTTAAGATTAGGTGTAACTTTACATGCTTGAATGTTTCTGAAGATTCACCGGAAATGGGAGTTCCCCCGATGAAAGCAAACAAGCAAGCAGCTAAGGCGCGACGGGCATCCGCCACGCCCTCGCCGACGGCTACGCCACTGGTCGCGGTGATCATGGGCAGCAGGAGCGACTGGCCCACTATGGCGCGTGCGTCGGATATGCTAACGCAGTTCGGCGTGGCGCACGAGTGCGAAGTGGTCTCGGCACATCGCACGCCGCAATGGCTGGCGCAGTTTGCCACGCAGGCCGAAGCGCGAGGAATCGAAGTCATCATTGCCGGAGCCGGTGGAGCTGCCCATCTGCCAGGCATGACCGCCGCACACACGCCCGTGCCCGTGTTGGGAGTCCCGGTGGAAAGCCGCGCGCTAAAGGGCCTCGATTCTCTTCTCTCCATTGCGCAGATGCCTGCTGGAATTCCCGTCGGCACACTGGCAATCGGTCAGGCTGGCGCGGCTAATGCGGGCTTGCTGGCCATAGCCATCCTCAGCAATTCGCGGCCCGCGCTACGCGCCAAGCTGCATGAGTTCCGCGAAGCGCAGACAAAAAAAGTTCGTATGGAAAAGTTGGAATTCCCCGGCATTTCCCACGCCAGCTTTCCCGGCCAACCACCCCGCAAAGCTGCCACACCCAAACCTCGCGCCGCTGAGAAAAGATAATGGCGCGTACTCCCTTCCCTCCATTGCTACCCGGTTCGACTATCGGCATGCTCGGCAGTGGGCAGCTCGGGCGCATGTTCGCCTTCGCCGCGCATCGGCTGGGTTATCACGTGCATACGTTTTCGCCTGACGCCGACAGCCCCATGGGTCAGGTCTCGGACGCCAGGTATATCCACCCTTACAGCGATCTTGATGCGGTTAGAAAGTTTGCACGAACTGTTGACGTGATTACCTACGAATTCGAGAACGTATCCGCCGAAGCACTCGCCGCAGCAGGCGAAGTCGTACCCGTGCGTCCTTCCGTCAACATTTTGAGAACCACGCAGCACCGGCTCCTCGAAAAAAGTTTTCTCGCTGACAAAGGATTTCCGGTCGCTCCGTTCCTTGCCATCAGAAATGAGGCTGATCTAAAGCGTGCGGTTGCCGAGTTGGGAACGCCTGCGGTGCTAAAGTCGGCGCGCTCGGGGTATGACGGCAAGGGCCAGTGGCGCGTGGAAAGCGCGGTTGAAGCGCACGCGGCGTTCCATGAAGCAAAAACTGACGAACTTATTTACGAGACCTTCGTCGATTTTGCAATGGAACTCTCCGTCGTCTTGTGCCGTGACTCCCACGGCAACTGCGCCGACTGGGGAGCGATCGAGAACGTCCACACCAATCACATTCTGGATATCTCCATTTCGCCGGCGCGTGTGCCAAGCGAAGCAGCAGCGGCCGCGGTGGAGCTCGCGAAGCAAATCGCGCAACAGCTTGATCTGGTGGGAACCATGTGTGTGGAGTTATTCCTCACGCGTGATGGAAAGCTGTTGGTCAATGAACTGGCCCCACGTCCACACAACTCCGGACATTTGACCATTGAGGCCTCTGTAACCAGCCAGTATGAGCAGCAATTGCGGGCGATCTGCGGCCTCCCCCTCGGCTCAACGCGCATGTTGGGCGCGGCAGCCATGGTCAATCTGATGGGTGAGCTTTGGTCGGAAGGCGAACCGGACTGGGCGGGAGTATGCGCGCGACCGGAGCTGAAGCTGCATCTCTACGGCAAGAAGGAAGCGCGTCCGGGACGCAAAATGGGCCATCTGGCAGCGGTGGACAGCGACATCGAGTCAGCGATCAAGATGGTTATGGATGCACGCTCCGCGCTGGCGCGCGTGACAGAGCCACGACCGTGAGGGAGTGGACTAGCTGGTTTTTTAGCGACCTGGAATTATGAGTGCCCCGCAGCCAGAAAAGACCATCTACCCGGTCCACTCCCTCAAGGTCGCGGCTCTGTCAAAAACCAAACGCCCAGCGCAGGCTGAGTAGCATCACGACGCCGACAAACACCAGCATGGCCATCTTGATGTTAGGTTCTTGATTCACTTCGGGAATAAGGTCGCTGGCTGCAACATACAATGTAACGCCGGCGGAGATGGGCAGCGTATAGGCGACCTGACCGCTTAGCGGAGCCATCACCAGCGCACCCGCCACGGTAGCCGCGCCGAGCAGAGCGGCAGCGGTCATCGCGGTCTTGGTGCTGGCGCCCGACGCCTTCATCACCGAACTGACGGCGAAGCCTTCCGGCATCTTGTGCAGGAACACGGCGAGAAACACCACCCAACCCAGCCAGTCCGAAACCAGGAACCCGGAAACAATCGAGACGCCATCCACGAAGGCGTGGATCATCAGGCCGAACAACACCGTCTGCGCGCGATTGTGTCCACGCATTTCTTCCTTGTGAACTTCCTCACCAAAATGGAAATGGCCGCTTAGAGTGTGCTCGAAAAAGTGAATGAGCAAGTATCCACCGAGCATCCACCAAGCCGCCTCCGGCCCTAGTAGTTTATAGCTTTCGGGGAACATTTCGAGGAACGACGCGCCCAGCATGAAACCCGCCGCGAGCGCAACGAACGAGCGGAGAATGATCGGCTGCCAGCCGCCACGCGCGACGGCCCAGCCACCGAAGATGTTGGCGAGGGCGGCGATCAGACCGAGCAGAAGGCCGATCCACGGAAATGAAAGTTCGTTGGTTGGCATGGTTGGTATGCAGTAACAGAGCCAGGACCGTCAGGGAGTAGACCGGCGCGACCCATCGCGCTATTCAACAACACGCAATGAGCGTACACAAGCATTGGGTTACATGACCGGCTCCGCTCCCTGACGGTCGCGGCTCTGTTACCCACTATGACGGATGTGCATGATATCGCCGTCCTTGACAATATATTCCTTGCCCTCAAGCCGTAGCAAACCCTTGGCCTTGGCTTCGGGAAATCCACCCAGCTCGATCAAGGTATCCCAGGGAATGACTTCGGCGCGGATGAAATGTTTTTCTAGATCCGAGTGGATAGCACCGGCGGCCTGCGGCGCGGTGGCTCCGCGCGGGATGCTCCAGGAGCGGTCTTCTTCTTCGCCCACGGTGAAGAAGACGATCAGTCCCAGCAGATCGTGCGCGGCCCGCACGATACGGTCGCGGCCCGGCTCCTTCAGACCATAGGAGCCCAGAAACTCGCTGGCTTCCTCAGCTGGCATCAACGCCAACTCGGCTTCCAGCTTTCCGCTGACCACAACGCCGGACGTATTGGGCCGCTTCCAAAGCGGCTGGTTCTGTGGGTCGTTGAGAATCCTGGCTTCGTCGCTGACCTGATCCTCGCCCACGTTGAAGACGATGAGCATGGATTTCTCGGAGAGAAACGTGTAGCCACGCAGACGCTTGCGCTCATCATCGGACCATTGCGCGGCACGCAACGGCTGGTTGTCTTCGAGCAATGTCTTGGCGCGTTCCAGCAACTCCTGCTCCCGGATTAGCTCCGGCGTGTTGCCCTTCTTGCGATCCTTCTCGATGCGCGCGAGGCGATTTTCGATCACGCTCAAGTCGGTAAGGATCAGCTCCAGCTCAAGGTCGGTGATGTCGCGCGCCGGATCGAGCGTACCTTTAATGTGAGGAACAGTCTCGTCGGCGAACATGCGGACGACCTGCAACAGCGCGTCGGTCTGTTTGAGCGAAGTCAGGTACGCGGTCTCGCGCATCGTGTCCGCGCCGACGGGTCCCATGTCTACGCATTCAACCGTGGTGTAGGTGAGCTTGTCAGGCGGGATCAGCTTGGCAAGTTGATCGAGGCGCGGATCGACAACGCGCGCGATGCCTACCTGCGCCTCCTTGTGATGAGACTCCACCACCGGCGCGTGCGTAAGCACACGAAAGATGGACGACTTCCCGACTTGTGGCAGACCAATGATTCCAACGCGCATAGGTGAATCTATCAGGTTACAGGAAGAAGAAGGCGGAATGCAAAACCGGTACAGAGCCGTGACCGGGAGGGAGTGGTCCCTTGAGTGAATGAAGCAGAGCTGGATTGCGCTCCAGGACCAGTCTTCGATTCAGCGGGTAGCGGAGACTGCCGGGGCGACCGCTCTCTTCCGGTTGCGGCTCTGATCAGAATGACCAGCGGACCAAAGCGGCGCCCACGGTGTAGCCAGCGCCGGCGGAAGCGTAGAGGACCAGCGATCCCTTTTTCAGGCGACCCTGAGTGATGGCATCGGCGGTAGCCAGCGGAATCGTGCCGGCGGTGGTATTGCCGTAGCGGTCAATGTTGATCAGCACTTTTTCGGGCGGCATGCCGAGGCGCTCCCGGGTGGCCTCGATGATGCGGATGTTGGCCTGGTGCGGGATGAAGATGTCAATGTCATCACCGGTGAGACCGTTGCGCTTCAGGAGTGTATCGCAGACTTCATACATCTTTCGCACGGCGAACTTAAAGACTTGCGGACCGTTCTGGTGAACAAAGTGAAGTTTCTTCTCGACCGTCTCCACTGACGATGGCATGCGGCTGCCGCCAGCGGGCATGTACAGGTCATCGCCGCCGCTGCCATCGATCTCATAGTTGAAGTCGATAAGACCATCCTCGCCCGGCTCAGCCGCCTCGATCAGTATGGCTCCGGCGCCATCGCCGAAGATAATGCAGGTGGTGCGGTCGGTATAGTCGATGATGCTGGACATCACGTCGGCACCCACCACCAGAACTTTCTTGTGGCGTCCGGAGGTGATGAATTGCGCGCCGGTAGCCATGGCGTAAAGAAAGCCGGAGCAGGCTGCGGAGAGATCAAAGCCCCAGGCGCCGGAGGCGCCCAGTTTGTGCTGGAGCAGGCAGGCGGTAGAGGGAAAAAACATGTCCGGCGTTACAGTGGCCACGATGATGACCTCGACATCCCTGCCCGATAGGCCTCGCTGCGCGAGCGCGCGCTTGGCGGCCTCGAAGGCCAGGTCGGAGGTTCCCACGCCCTTCTCCACAATGTGCCGCTCGCGGATGCCGGTGCGCTCGATGATCCACTCGTCTGTTGTCTCGACCATCTTTTCCAGATCGGCGTTGGTGAGCAGGCGAGGCGGGGTGTAGGTTCCCAGCGCGGAAATCTTGGCGCGCTGGACATTATTTCCAACAACACGCTCAGCTTCACGGCCATTGGGGGATTGGTTCAGGCTCATTGAATCTCTCTAAAATTCGTTATCTAAATCCATTGTGTACCCAGACCACGTGGGCCAGGCACGAACTCTTTACTCTATTTTCCTTTCCTTGAAAAAGCAAGCGGAGCCCCCGATTGCCGCAGAGATGCCGAATTCTGGATTCATCTATCTCGTCGCCTAAGACGAACCAAGTACCTAACTAGCGGAATGCACGCTATCGTTGTCCGTTCCAAAGCCGAAGGATATAATTATCAGGACAATCATTGAATCCTCCCGTCAGGTCTAATTACGACGATGGCCATTAGCGAAGATCGCTCGGAACTCGAACGCAAGATCAAGGAACTCTCGGTCTTTAACGAGGTAGGCAAGGCCCTGACCTCCACCCTGGACCTGAGCGAAGTTCTGCGAACTGTAATGGAGAAGATTAGTGCCTTCTTCAAGCCCGATACGTGGTCGCTAATTCTGGTGGACGAGGAATTCGGAGACCTGTACTTTGAGATCGCCATCGGCGAGGGAGCCGAGACTTTAAAGGAAGTCCGCCTTCGTCCAGGCGAGGGCATAGTCGGCTGGGTAATTGAACATGGAGAACCAGTCATTGTCCCCAAGGTCTCGGAGGACCCTCGTTTTATAAAGCGCCTCGACGATGTTACCAAGATCGAAACCCGCTCGGTGGTCTGCTTCCCGGTGAAGGGACGCGACAAGGTGTTGGGCGCCATCGAGCTGATCAATTTCGCCGACGACCTCAACCTCAATGAGGATGATCTGTTCCGGCTGATGGCGCTGGCGGATTTTGCCGCCATTGCGATTGAAAATGCCCGCTACGTGAAGCGCATCCACGAACTGACCATCACTGACGACTGCACCAAGCTATACAACAACCGGCATTTGCACTCGATACTTGATGCCGAGGTATACCGCTCGACGCGCTATCACTACGAGTTTTCGCTGATCTTTATCGACCTGGATTATTTCAAGCGAGTGAACGATACGCACGGACATCTGGCTGGCAGCCGCCTGCTGTTGGAGTTGGGGCACAGTATCAAGGCTCATCTGCGCCTGATTGACTACGGTTTTCGTTACGGTGGCGACGAGTTTGTCATTCTACTCCCACAGACGCCCAAGCGCAGCGCCGTCAACGTGGCGCGCCGCCTGCACAAGCTCCTCAACACCCAGACATTCCTGAAGGAACAGGGCCTGAACATCGCCATCACCGCCAGTTTTGGCATCGCATCCTTCCCGGAAGACGCGCAAGACAAGGAAGCGCTGATCCGGAAAGCTGACATGGCCATGTATCAGGTAAAAGAAACTACCCGCAACAATATCGCCGTAGCTGGCTTGGGCGTCCTGCCACAAACCCTGTAGCTCCGTTCTCTCTTCCGGCAGCCACAAGATGCCAGTGGCTCATTTCCGCTGGCGATCAGCAAGATACATTCCCTTTAAACGAAAGTAAGCGTCCCAACCGTGCGCGGCGCGCTTGCGCTCCTCCTCGGTTACCTGGCGACGGACCTTACCTGGCACGCCCATCACGATGCTGCCCGGCGGAATGACGGCGTGTTCAGGCACCACGGCACCTGCGGCGATGATCGAACCCTCACCAATCTCTGCGTCATTCAGCACAATGGAACCCATGGCGATCAGGCAATGTGAGCCGATGCGGCAACCGTGCAGCAGCACGCTGTGGCCCACGGTGATGTGATCGCCGAGAATCGTGGGATAGCGACCTTCCTCAACATGCACCACGGAATTGTCCTGGATGTTGGTGTACGCGCCGATACGGATGTGATTCACGTCGCCGCGCAGGACCACGTTCATCCAGACGGAAGCGTGCTCGCTGATATGCACGTCGCCAATCACCTGCGCCGATTCATCCACATAGGCCGTGGCGGCCACTTGCGGAACAATTCCCTGAAAGGTGCGAATCATAAGTTCGTCCGTCTCCGATTTTCTTTTGATCAGGCCAGGTCCGCGTCGGCGCGCCAGTTTGAGGGAAGGCGCTTCAGCCAATAATCCCAGGCGCGCTGCTGCACAAGTAGCGAGTGAAAAACTTTGGCAGCACGCTGCGCTTCTTCCGCGTCGATGAAGATGATGCGGCCGAGCTTGGTGGCCTCCATCTGCACGCGCGCATTCTCGTCCAGATAGAATGCCGCCATCACCGCCAGCGTGAGATTCGCGCCCACCACGGCGCAACCATGATTGCGCAGAATCACGCCTGACCTCTGGCCCAACGCGGTGGCCAGAGCAGCGCCCTCCGTCGGCGTGGAGACCAGCAGGTTGCCGCCCGCATCATATTCGTCAAACCAGGCCACCCCATCGTGAAACATTGTACCAGCGTGGATGACCGGACGAATGATCACGCCGCTCGATGCAAAGGGCAGCACGTTGCGGCTGTGCGTATGCACAACGGCCTGCACGTCGGGACGAACCGCGTAGATCGCACCGTGAATCATGCGTTCGGCATAAGGCCTCTCGCTCGATTGCGTAACGGGTGTGCAGTCCAGCCGGTAGCGCATGATGTCGGCGGCGCAGACATTATGCGGGGAACGTGAGCACGAGAGCAGAAACTCCTGTGAGTCACGCGTGCTCCGCGCCGAGACGTGTCCCAGCACATCGATGATGCCTTCGTTGGCCAATATGCGATTGGCGGCGACGAGCGGCTCGACGAGTTGAGTTTCAGAATCCGCCATGCGTGAATGATTCAGACCTGGAATAATTAAGGGACGATGAGCCGCGGCTCTTCTTTGGCTTGGGCCTGCGCTTGGGCCTGGGCTTGGGCCTGCTCCGGGAAAGTGAGTCGCAAGAAGTCGATGAAATAGCGGCCGCGCAATCGCCCATTGGTATTCACGCAAGCCATGCGTAGCAGAAACACCAGTGAGCGGACCAAGTCGCCGGTCTTCACCGCCGCGATATTGCCACGTTCCTGCTGTTGCTTTTGCAATCCGTCGATGAACAGCTTGACCTCGCGGAACAGCCCCAGTGCTCCGGACTCTTCCGGGAGTGACTCGTAATAGATGCCGCTCTGCTCGGTCTGATAGGTGCGCACCAGCTTGTCGAGCGCGTCGATGATCTCCTTATCCACCGTGGCTGGATTCTGCAGGGCGTACTGCATGATGTGGTAACCGATCTGCCCGATGAACATCTCAAACTCATAGACGAAGTTGCCGCTCAACGCGACATCCTTGAAGGGCAGTTCGTCCAGCTTGGTGGGCTTCTCGCGCTCGTACTTGCGGCTCTCGCGCAGGTAGGTGCAATCGAGTGGACAATCGATGGAGATTTCGCGCTCCGTGCCGCAGCACTGCGCGCAGATATTTCCATTCACGCCGGGGCAGGCGCGCTTGGGCTTGCGTTTGTGGCAGATCACACAGAGTATTTCAGAAGCCATAAACCGGCATTATAGCATTGTTATACATCAGGGGCCGGGAGTGCTTCTAGTATAATTGACGGATGTCGGCGACGTCGCAAGTCTACCCGGATTTCGCTCGTCATTGGGAGGATCAAAATGAAACGAATAGTATTATTGCTCAGCGTTGCGGCCATCGCCACCACGTCACTGATTGTCCAATCGAAGGCCCAGTCAAGTTCAACCAATGATCCGGCGAAGCAGTTCATTGGCACATGGAAGCTGATCACCACCATCCAGCGCAAAGCTGATGGCAGCTCCGGCCCCAACCCTGTTTACGGTCCCAAGGGCATCGGATACATCATGTACACCGAGGCGGGCCGCATGTGCGCCACATTGGCCGACCCCACTGTCGCGAATTGGAAGACACCCGGCAAGCCCACCGAGACCGAGGCCAGGAACGCCGTGGATCACTTTCACGCCTACTGCGGCAGGTATACAGTGAACGCTGCGGGCGGGTACGTGACACATCACGTTGAGATGGACAACATCCCCAACGATGTAGGCATTGACCGCAGGCGCTTCTTCAAGTTTACCGGCAACCGCCTGCTGCTTACCGCCGATCCGCCGCCCACCGGCACTACGGAATACACCCTCACATTGGAGCGCGTAGTAAATTAATGTCAAGCAATGTTGACCAAGTGTTTAGGGTTGTAACATTGGTTGGGAGAGAGTTTACGTCTTTCAAATTTCACCGTTAGGTGGGATCGAAAGCAGCAGGGCTATTATTAACAGCTCTTTAACATTTTGTTACAACTTGATTTGAAAACGATGAGGTAGGAGCAGATTCAGCATGATAATTGCAACCTCATTTCCCCAGGGACTTAATCTGCTTTACTCTGTCAAACCCGCTCATCCTAAAGGAAATAGGATGGTTATGGCCAAGTCACCTCCTGATGGGTCTGAGTTGATGGCTACCGATCTCCCCTTGCAATGTGGCCTGACAAGATTTTTCATATTACATCCGGTGGCGTTCATGCGGGACTCAGCGCTTCGGTAAATTCTCGTGTTACGATTTCTTTTGCATGCCATCCTCAAGAAAATCTAAGCTCCAACTCTCACCCCGACCTGTGACTATCGCAGCTATTGATGCTGGCTCCAACGCCATTCGTCTGCTGATTGCCAAAACCAATTCCAATGGTCAATATCGCGTCCTCAAGAATGAACGCGTGGCGCTGCGGCTGGGCAGCCATGTCTTTTCCAGCCGCCAGTTTGACGAGGTGACTGTGCAACGCGCAGTGGAAGTATTCCGTCGATTCAAGAGCCTGATGAACCAGCATGATGTTCAGCGCTACCGCGCCGTGGCCACCAGCGCCACGCGAGAGGCTCGCAACCGCAGCGTGCTGGTGGACCGCATCTACCGCCAAACCGGCATCCGACTCGAGGTGATCGACGGCTTTGAGGAGGCCCGGCTGATTCGCACGGCAGTGCTTTCCTCACTCGAGGGCAGGGTGGTTCCGCGTGTGGTGATCGATCTGGGCGGCGGAAGCATGCAGATCAATCTGCTGGAGAATGGACAGTTGCGGGACTCCGCTAGTCTCTCGCTGGGGACTGTTCGATTAATGGAAAAGTTTGGCATCGAGGACGCGCTCACGCCGGAGCAGGTCCAGTGCATTCAAGAACGAGTGGAGACACAACTGCATCGTTTCCTGCCTCAAGTCAGCAAATTCGCCGGACCAAAGACCGTTCTGTGTGGCGGTAATGCGGAAGCGCTCGCGCTGCTGGCACCGGGCAGGCCTTGGCAGGGAATCGGAACCCTCGATTTTTCATCCTTACGCCGACGGTTGCCGCAGATTACATCTTCTAGTGTCGCGCGGCGCATGGCAACTTATGAAGTCCGCAAGGACCGCGCGGAGGTTATGGCCATCGCCGCCGTCATCCTTTCCACGGCCGGAAAACTTTGGGGACTTTCCCAAGCTCTGGTGCCTGGGGTGGGATTGAAGGAAGGCGTGCTCCTGGATGTGCTCCATTCCATACGGGGCAAGGAAATTGAGTCGATACGCGACAATGAACTTTTGTTTGTCACCCGCAAATTCGCCACCCGTCTTGGATACGACCAACCGCACTGTGAGCACGTGGCAGATCTCGCGGTATCGCTATTTGATCAGTTGAAACCACTGCACCGGATGGGCAGGCAGATGCGGGTGGTTCTGCAGCTTAGCGCTCTACTCCATGATATCGGCCATGCCGTCGGTCGGGAATCGCATCACAAAGTGGGCGAATATCTGGTGCTTCATGGAGACTTTCCGGGAATCTCCACGTTTGAAAGAAACATGGTGGCGTGTCTGGTCCGATACCACAGCGAATCGGAACCAGATGCGGGACATAAGGTATTCGCATCCCTCGGAGGAACCGATCAGCGGCAGGTGTTTATGCTGGTGGCTCTGCTGCGAGTCGCCGATCGTCTGGATAGCGATCACCGGCAAAGCGTCGCAACAGTCGGCGTCCGCGCCACGGGAGCGAAAATTGCGCTCACGCTGGCCATGAAGCGTGCGTCGCAACTCACATTGTGGAACGTGGAAAAAAGCGGCAAGCTGTTTCAAGAACAGTTTGAACGAAAGTTAGTCGTCATAGAAACGAAACGAGTCCGCAGGTGATCCACCCGAAGATCAATTAGAGGCAAGCCAAAGAAAGTAGGAAGACAATCCATGAAGCGGTATGGCGAACACCGTTATCCGGGCAAACTGTTCATCGTAGAAGGAATCGATGGCTCAGGAAAATCGACACAGCTTTCACTGCTGCACCAATGGTTGCGTGCGGAGGGCTACGGCGTGGTCCACAGCGAGTGGAACTCCTCACCTCTTGTCAGCCGGACTACCCGACGTGGCAAACGAAGACACTTACTAACGCCCGCGACCTTCAGCCTGATCCACGCCACTGATTTCGCGGATCGCAACGAGCGCAACATTTTCGCACTGCTCAAGACCGGTGCCGTCGTACTCTGCGACCGCTACATCTACACCGCATTTGCCCGCGACGGCGTGCGCGGCATGGATGCGCGCTGGCTCCGCGAACTTTACAGCTTTGCCGTGAAACCCACGGTAGCCTTCTATTTTCGCGTTCCGTTGCAAGTGGCGATGGATCGCATTCTGGCGGCTCGCAGCGGCATCAAGTATTACGAAGCCGGAATGGATATGGACTTAAGCCCGGATGTGGAGGAAAGCTTTCGTCTGTTTCAGGGGAGGATTCTGGAGCAATACGAAAAGATGATTCCCGAGTTTGACTTGCAGGTCATTGACGCCACTCTGCCGATTGAAGTCCAACAGGAGCAGATGCGACAAATTGTGAAATCCAAACTGGAGCAGGCCAAGCGCCTGATGGTGGCCCCATGAGAGAAACCTACGGCTCCGTGTTGCCGGGCATGAATTTATCCGGCATGGCTGGCAAATTGATCGTCATCGAAGGCACTGATTGCGTGGGCCGCACCACACAGATCAATCTGCTGCGCCCCTGGCTGGAGCAGGAAGGCCACGCCGTTCTGGTTACGGGCATGACCCGCTCCGCGCTCGCGGGCAGAGGCATCAAGCGGGCCAAGGAAGGCAACACGCTGGGCCGCATCACCTCCACGCTGTTTTATGCCACGGACTTCGCCGACCGGCTGGAGAACGAAATCGCGCCCGCGCTCCGCGCCGGCTTCGTCGTGCTCACCGACCGCTACACTTATTCGTTAATGGCGCGGGCGATGGTGCGCCAGTTGAATGTCACCTGGGCAAGGCAGCTTTACAGCTTCGCGTTGAAACCCGATGCTGTTTTCTATCTCCGCATCAATGTCGAGAACCTGTTGCCTCGCGTCGTCTTTTCCAGGGGGTTTGACTACTGGGAGTCCGGCATGGACCTGTATGCCAGCGACGATCTGCACGAAAGCTTCTGCAAATATCAAACCGCGCTGATGAGCCAGTTTGACAAGCTGACCGACGAGTACGGCTTCGAAGTCATCGACGCGTCCGCCTCGGTGGATAAAATATTCCGGCAGTTGAAAAAAGGGTTTCGCCGCGTGCTGGACTCCGGGCGCGGCGCGCCGTCCGGCGTATCTACACAAAAGACTTCGCAAGACGAGGAAGAATTGACACCGCCCCCGTCCGCAAAGCCTGCCCCGTCGAGCATCGTGCAACCGGATAAATCGTAAGGAGTAGCCGCATGCATTTGTCGCGGCGCAGATATTTTCTCATGAACGAATTGCCACTGTAATTATTTTCTTCCCGGGACCGTAAAATGTAGGGTCTCCTGCTTCATCGACAAAGTACCAACGTGGGTTGTTGTCCACCAGCTTCATATTTGGACTTTACATAAATGGGGACAGCCTGAACTGCGCAAATTATTTTGAATAAATCGTGCAGTTCAGGCTGTACCTCCTTTATTCCCTCTAATTCAACGGTATATGTCGCGGCGGTGTCCTATATCCAGGACCGTTATTACGCTTCGCGCATCGTCAATCTCATAAATAATTCGATAGTCTCCGCGGCGGATACGCCAACCTTCGCGGCCGGTTAATTTTCTACAGCCAGGCGGCCGCGGCACCTCACCGAGAGTTTGGATGGTTTCCTTTGCCTGCTGGTAAACCGAGGAAGGCAACTGGGCGAGTTCTTTTTGGGCGCGCCGCAAAATGAATACGGCGTAGCTCATCCGCGGTTTTGCTCAATTTCGCGGACGGCCTGATCGAACGGGACAGCTTCATCTTTGGACTCGTTGGCCGACTCGTTGGCCGATGCCTTGGCGGCATCGAAAGCGCGAATGGATTCCAGCTCTTCTATTTCCTCAAGAATTCTCCGATATTCGTCCATTTCAAGAAGGACACCGACACGCTTGCCCGTATCGTCCACGATATACGTTTTGTTCGCGAGACCCATCGTCATGCTCCTTGCCTTACAGACCGGAAACACCCCAATTGAAGTTCAGTCCGCTCACTTTCCTATCGCAAGCAGTATACCAAAGGAGGAATCGTCCCAAAAAGAAAACAGCCTGAAGGCCTGTCGGAGATAAAAATTCTTCGACACACTCTCAGGCAGTTCCCTTTTATACGCTCTTATAAGGAACCGAATCACTGCTCCTTGATGATGTCTTCCTTCTTGGTGTTCTGGTCGACCAGGAAGCCCATGTTGGGAGTGCCCATTTCTTCCCAGCTTTGTCCGCCGTAATAGACCCACTTGTTGGGGTTGGGATTGTATTTATTGTTCACGGAATTGTCGTAGGTGAACTGCACGTTCATGCGGGAGCCTGCGGGAATTTTCAGTGACGTTCGATAGGTTAGCTGCCAATTGAAGTCGTAGCGCGGGACATCGAGGACGATTTCTTCGCGGCCATCGGGATAAATCAAAGTGTAGCGAGCGCTCTTACCGCGCTGGTGGGCGTGGGGGCGGAACCAGACCAGCTCGGTGTCCTTCTTGAAGGTGATGTCGGCCGGAGGGCCGGCATAGTTGCCGTCGTTGGGCGGGATGGCCAATTTCATATTGTCCTGTATGCGGCTGTTGACGGGATTTTCATCGCCATCGCCACCACCCAGGTTGATGAACTTCTTCACCGGAGGCGTTTTGGTTATCGTGAAACCGATCCGGGTGCGATCCACCGAGTCCTTCCCGCTGGCGGTATAATGCACGTCCACGGCCATGGTGGAACCCGCGGGCACCAGCACGGCCGCCTTCGCCGGGCGATAATCTTCCAGCGTCAATCCCGGCAGGTAGCAAAACTGATTGCTGCCCTTGATGGTGAGCTTCCCCTGGAAGCGAGTTACCTCCGTGCTGCCGACGGCGCGACGGAGGATCGTGCCTTCGGTCGGGTGCGGCCTTCCATCGTAAACCTTGGCGGCGCCGTCATCTTCGCGGGGAATCTCCACCCACTCATAGACGTTGAACGGCAGGTCGGGATTGTATTTTTGAAACTCAAAGCACATGTGATGCACCACGGCCGGATCGCTCGGCAGAATCTGCACCGAAGTTACCCAGGTATCTTCCTTGAACGGAGCCGGAATCAGCACGCTCTCCCATTCCACCACGCCAGCCGCCTTGACTGCATAGGGTGGGAGGTCCACCACCGTATCCGGCTGAACGGTCCATCCACCATCCGGCCAGCGCACCGGCGCGGGCGCATCCTTGGCGTCGCCAGCCAGCGAGCCTTTATCCACCCACGCCGCAATGGTGTCGATCTCGGCCTGGCTCAGGGAGCGATCATTATTGAAATGGCCATACTTTGGATTGGCCAGCCACGGCGGCATTTTCCTCTCCATGACCGCGCTCTTGATGGCCTTGGCCCAGGGCCGCGCGCTCTGATAATCGAGGAGGGAAAAAGGTCCAATTTGATTCGGCCTGTGGCAACTCTGGCATTTCTCTTGAAAGATACCAACCACGTTCTTGTAAAATGTCGGGGCCTGCGCGCCATTGGCGCCAGCTTCGCCCGGCTTGGGAACTTCTTCTCCCCGCACCGGAGTTCCCACCATGAGTCCCACAAAAACAAGTGCAAGCAAAATGTGCCTGATCGCCATCCGTCGCCTCCCCTTAACCCATTGATGATCCATTAATATGGGTGATTATCGTCGCTGAATCCGTGGGTTGTCAATGCAGAACTGAAAGTGCGTAGCTAGCTGGGTGCTTCCACCAACTGCTGTTGGCGGACCAGACGGTGTCTGGGACAATTACTTCTGAGCCTACTCCTGAGCAAGGGTACTCCTGAGCCATCGCGAAGCCGTTGCCGACCCACTCGCCGCCCCGCCTCAAGCTTGCAACCGCTCGCAAAGTCTGGTAGAAACGTTCGGATACCTCATCATTAATTACATTTATTTTCCGTACTACCGGAGGCGCGATGGGTTGGGACATTACTAAAGTAGCAAGCTCGTTGACGGAAGCAGAAGAGCGCTTCGAGAAGCAGCGCCGCCTGTTCGGCCTCTTCGCCGGACCGCTGGCCCTGATCCTCTGCGTGATGGTGCCGCTGCTGCCCGACGTCGCCCCGGTCGGCATGAAGACGCTGGGCATCTTCCTGTGGACCGTGCTGTGGTGGATCTGCGAAGTCATCCCGATTCCAGTGACTTCATTCCTGGCTATGTCCGGACTGGTCTTCTTCGGTATTCAACCGGTGGGCGAGGCCTTCTCGCGTTGGGCCGATCCCATCAACATCTTTCTGCTCGGCGCCATGATCATCGGCCACAGCACCGCCGTGCATGGTCTGACCAACCGCATCGCCTACACCATGGTGGCTTCGCCGCTGGTCGGCGGACGCCCCTGGCGCGTGCTGCTGCTGATTGGCCTGGGCACCGCGGCGATGAGTTCGGTAATGTCCCACGTGGTAACTACCATGATCTTTCTCTCCATCGCCACGGGCCTCGCCGTTACCTTCAAATTCGAGAAGGACAGCAAGTACGCGCAGGCGCTGTTTCTGTCCATCGCCTGGGGATCGAACTTAGGCATCGCCACGCCGGTGGGCACGCCGCCCAACCTGATTGCGCGCAACTTCGTCGAGCAACTGGGCTACCGCATCGGCTTCCTCGAATGGATCTACGTCGTATTCCCGGTCTTCGCCGTCTCGATGGTCGCCATGTTCCTAGTCATCAAGTTTGTCATCAAGCCGGAGATGCCCAACTGGGAAGGCTCCACGGAATTCCTCCAGCAGCAGCGCGATTCGCTCGGCCCCATGAAGCGCGGCGAAAAGATCGCGGCCTTCGTCTTCCTCACAGCCATGTTCCTGTGGATGCTGCCGGACCTGGTCCCGCTATCCATTGATCTCGTCAACGGTGCGGGCACCGGCGCGAAACATGCCCTGTCTATTTGGCTGAAGTCGCATCTGGACTGGTCCGTGAGCGCCATCATCATGGCCACCTCGCTGTTCCTGATTCCTCTCGATAAGGAGAAAGGCACCTACGCGATGAGTTGGGACAACGCCGTGAAAGGCATCGAGTGGGGCACGCTGGCGCTGATCGCCGGCGCGCTGGCCATCGGCACCGCCATCGCCTCTCCCAAGGTGGGCCTCGGCGCGTTCAAGCAGACCGCCATCAAATCACTCTCCGGCGACGGCCAGTCCAACTTCCTTTTCGTGGTGATCGTGGTGGCCTTCACTATCATCGTGGGCAGCTTCATCTCGAACATCGCCATCATGGGCATGGTCGGCGCGCTGGTGCTGGGCGCCGCTCCCACCGCCACGTTCAATCCCATCGCGCTGATGGTGGCCGTGGGCATGGCCGCCTCGTTCGACTTCGCGCTGCCCATCGGCACGCCGCCCTCCGCGATGGTCTTCGCCAGCGGCTACGTCAAGATCGGCACCATGTTCAAGAGCGGCGCCATCCTCTCGCTGATCGGCATCGCCATCGTCTCCACACTCGGCTACTACATGGTCAACTGGGCCATCCCCTGGCCACTGGTGGCCCAGTAAAGTTGCGTGACAGTGCCGCGCGCGGCAGCCAGCGGGCCGATGGAAAAACCACG
>CAMBEY010000018.1 GCA_945865705.1 Candidatus Sulfopaludibacter sp. SbA3 | reverse complement strand
CCTAGTCACAGGGGCTGGTGGTTTTATCGGCCACCATCTTGTGACCTTTCTGGAAAAAAGGAATTATTGGGTTCGGGGTGTCGACATCAAACCGCCGGAATATTCTTCCTCGGACGCTGATGAATTCGTGCTTCTGGATCTTCGTCGATGGGAAAACTGTCTCCAAGCCACTCAGGGTGTTCAGGAAGTTTATGCGCTCGCCGCAGACATGGGGGGCATGGGATTTATCTCCGCCCACCACGGTCAAATCCTGCACAACAATTCGCTGATCAACATTCACACCCTGGAGGCAGCGCGTGCGAGTGGAGTAGAACGATATCTGTACACTTCCTCAGCCTGCATCTATCCAGAATTTCTTCAATTGGACTCCCAGGTGGCCCCACTCCGAGAGGAGGACGCCTATCCGGCACAACCCCAGGATGCTTACGGATGGGAAAAACTGATCGCCGAGCGGCTTTGCATTCATTACCGGGACGATTACGGAATTGAGACAAGAATCGTGCGATTTCATAATATTTTCGGTCCCTTGGGCACTTGGGATGGGGGCAGAGAGAAAGCGCCTGCGGCGCTATGCCGGAAGATTGCCCATGCCAAGTTCTTGGGCCAATCAGAAATCGAAATTTGGGGAGACGGAGAACAGACGCGGTCATTTTGTTTTATCGACGACTGCATTGAGGGACTCTACAGGCTGATGCAGTCAGACCACCACGAACCGCTCAATCTGGGTCAGGATCGCATGGTTTCCATCAATCAACTCGCTGATATGATCGCCGGCATCTCCGGAAACCGAATCACGAAGCGGCACGTCCAAGGACCCCAAGGTGTGCGTGGACGAAACTCCGATAACACTCGCTTACGAGCAGTGCTCGGATGGGAGCCCCAGATTTCGCTGGAAGAAGGACTAGCCCAAACATATCGCTGGATCGAAGAGCAGGTCGCAATGAAACTGGGCGTTGTACGCGCTGCATCTCTAGGACTGCGCTTGGGGGATCGTGGCGGCGACGGAGAGATATGAATGACACGAGCAGGTAAATTTAGCATCAGGCCGCGAGATACGAATCGCCGAGTTGGCCACGCTTATTGCCGGGATCACTGGATATCAGGGGCGGATTCGCGGGGATAGTGCATATCCGAATGGGCAACCTCGGCGCGGCATGGATACAACACGCGCTAGACGCGAGTTTGGGTACAGCGCCAAGATTTCGTTGGAAGAAGGGCTGGGGAGAACCGTGACTTGGCACAAGAATTCTCTTCCCGGTTCAAATTGCTAGAAGCCCGTCCGACAGGATTAATTGATCCGCCCTGCCCTCCACACGCGCCGGCGTATGGGGCACCAGCACTTCGGGCTACGGCGTAATAGCCAGTTCCGATGACAACATCGCGATCTACGGGCGCAACAGTAGCATCAACACTTCCACCATGGAAGTTCGCAATGACTATACGCTGGGGGCTGGGTTGAAAGGCCCGATTTTTGTTGCCTACTCCGGCAGTACGGCGATATTCAAAATTGACAGTACCGGCTCATATCAACTCAGTGGAGCCAAAGCCGCTGTTGTCCCATTAAACAATGGGAAAAAGGTAGCGCTGTACGCGGTTGAGAGCCCCGAAGTTTGGTTTGAAGATTTCGGAGCAAGCCAACTTACAAATGGGCGCGCGCGCATTACGATTGACCCCACATTTGCGCAGACCATCAACACCAACATGGACTACTATGTTTACGTGACTCCGACCGCCGATTCCAATGGACTCTATGTCGCGCAGAAGACTCCTGGTACTTTTGAAGTTCGCGAAAACGGCGGAGGCACATCTGGGGCTACCTTTGATTACCGCATTATTGGCCGCCGCAAGGGAATGGAGTCACTCCGTATGCAGGAAGTCGATGTGCCGCAAGCGGTGCCTGACGGCCCTCCCAACGCGGGTGGTGCCGGTAGAGATAACGGAAGAGGCCGGCGACCTTAGTTCTGATTAACTGGCATAGAGTAATGGTGGTGAGCGGAGGCTTCCATGCAGGTGGAGGTTGTCGATTTGAGCAAAGTGCCTGGAGTGCAGGACAGCCTGTGCTACGGCATCGCGCGCACCAATCAAATGGCTGACAAGAAGGCGGCTGAGTTTCAGACCGACCAGTCGCTCTACGTCTACTTCCACCTGCCTGCGGGCTCCACGCAGGAACAGCGCGACCGGACGCAGGACACGCTGCGCCGCCGCTACCTGAAGATGGCGCCGGACACCAAGCTGGTGGACAAGATTCAGGATGTGCCCGACAACGTCCCGTTCGTGATGGGCACGCGCGGGGCTTCTCCGCAAACCCGTGAAGAAATCGCGCGGCGGCAGGGTGCGGGGCAGCTCGAAGTCCTGATGGACACCACGTGTCCTTATGTAACCACGCAAGAGACCGCCGCGCGCAAGCTGCTTGAAGAAGGCTATCAATTGGTCTTCTGCGGCCTGCCCGAGTATCACGGCCTGCCGCGCCTGCGCGGGCTGGCGCAACTCTACGACAAGGAAGTCCACGTCGCGCATCGCCCCGAAGATGTGGCGAAGCTCCCGTTCAAGCGCGTTACCCGCATCGGCGTGATCCTGCAAACGACGTGGCACATGTCGCTGGCGAAGGACGCCATCGCCGAGCTGGTCAGCACGTTCCGCGAAGTCCGCGTGATGGATACCAGTTGCATCGACTCACTCGCCCGCGTCCCCGCCGCGCGCCGGATCGCCGAGGAGAGCGACGTGGTGGTGCTGGTGGACATCGGCAAAGTCGCTAGATATCTCGAAGAAGAGATCGAAGAAACCGCCCGCCGCGCCGGCGCTGGCAAGTGCGCCACCGTACACCGCATCGAGAACAAATCCCAACTCTCGCCGGAATGGTTTGCCGCCGACAGCAAGGTGAGCATCCTGGGTGGCATCAACGTCCACCGCACCGTGTTGGACGAAGTCGCCGTAACTATTCGCGGATTTCATCAGTTCTCGACCTAATGAGCGAGGTCGATCACAGGCGAGTGCCTTTGGCGGGTTGGCCGCGCAATAGGAAGGTCTTGGGGAAGCGCCCGTGGCCGCAAATCTTGAACGAGCCGAAATCTTTGTACCAATCCCCTTCGGGCGCATCTGGTTCGGTTTCCCGCCACAATTTCAATTGATATAGGTCTTCAGGGCTGATCTTGCGCTCACGCAGGCGATCAAATAGATGATCGCGCAGTGCTGGTGGCAGGTCCGTCCACTGAATTTTAGGCATCTAGGAACCAAAGGTCATGCGGGCAAGAGCTTCCGCTGTGAGCTTCTGCTCTGCAGGGTCAGTGGATTTGATCAGCTTGTCCGTCAGTTCGAAGAATCGGCGGCGCTCGTTCTCCGCTGACTCCAGTCCAGTCTCAATCAATTCCGTCACAACTTTGCTCGTGCTGGTCTTGCGGCTTTGTGCGAGTGCCTTCACGCGCTGGGCGACAGGAGCGGGCAGGGAAACGCTTTGCCGTACAACTTGTTGGGCGGCTTTCTTGTTCTGAGTGACCATGCACGAATTTTACACCAATGAGCACCACTTTGCACCAAATGCAACATCGATTCGATGAATCATCATCCCCATCATTCTCGCCGTCCTTATTAATACTTGTGCGGAAACACAATCGGAGTACAATGTGCGCAGAAATCCATTGGGCGGATGCGCCCGCTTGTGCCCGGTCCGAATCGGTTGACAGTGTGAAAGGAGTCTTTATGTTTCGTTCTCTCTGGCAAGAGACGTTTTTGCGGATGGTGTTGATGACGTGCTGCATGGTGGCGTTTTTATCGGCGGTTATCGTACCGGTCCACGCGCAGCGCACCGTGCAGGTGGTAGAGGAACTGGTGAACTATCCCGACATGATTCTGCACAACGGCAAGGTGATTACCGTTGATGACTATTCGCTATCAAATTCGTTGGGACGCACGGTGCAGGCCATTGCCGTGCGTGGCGACACAATCCAGCGGCTGGGCAGCAACGACGAAGTCCTGCGCCTGGCCGGACCGCAGACGCGCAAGATTGATCTGAAGGGCCGCACCGTGGTGCCCGGCCTAATCGACACGCACCAGCATCTGCACGATGCGGCGGTGGATTATTGGGCCAAGGCCAATCCGGCAAAGATCGAAAGCGTGCGCAAACAGTTCTCCGTAACGGGCAAAACTTTTCAGGAGATCACCAAGGGCATTGAGCTGGTAGTGAAGGAGCAGATGGCGCGGCCGATGCCCGGCCAGTGGGCCTGGATAGATCTGCCAGTGGACGGCTCCGGCATCGGCATCGGCGCGGATTACCTCATCAAGAACGGCATGGATCGCAAGCAGCTTGACGACATCGCGCCCAAGCTTCCGGTGTTCATCGGCGCGCATCCGGCGTTTCTGTGGAATACCGCGGCGCGCAACGATTTTTTGCGCCTCTACGAAGTCGAGCCCACCGACGACAATGAGCAGTCGGCCATCACCATCTCGACCACCATCGGGCGCTCGCTCATCTCCGACCGCTACTTTGACACCCACATGGACGAGCTGGCCAGCGTCATTGCCGAGCACCTGACCTATCCGCCGGCGGGCGGCTTCACCACCTTCAGCTCGCACATCGTGGGTTTGCGCAAGATGCCGGCCTACATGCGCCTGGTGCGTGAGGGCAGGATGCCCATGCGCCTGGCGTTCTCGCACCGCTTCTGCCAGCAGGTGGAGACGGACATCCCTGGCTGCTTCCTGCGTATGGGCGACTGGGCGGGTCTGGGAAGCAAATATTTCTGGAACGTCGGCCTGACGCTGGGCGGCATCGACAACGGCCCGCCGGCGATCTGCACCACCTACGAAGCGCCCCCCGAGGACAAGGCCAAGGAGGACTGCATCCTCAAGCCGGACAATTCCTACTGGAAGGCCATCTACTCGGCGCTGCGTGCGCGCTATCGCTACGTGGTGAATCACCTTTACGGCGACAAGCCGCTCGACTACGTGATGGACATCATGGAGCAGGTGATGAAGGACAACCCGGACATCTCGCTCAACGAAGTGCGCGCGATGAGGTTGAGCGCCGACCATTGCGGCTTCTATCCGCGCACCGCGCAACTGCCGCGCATGGCCAAGCTGGGCATCATGATCAGTTGCGGCGCGGGCACGCTGACGCGCAGCTTCCCGTATCTGAAGCTCTACGGCGAGGACAAGGCCAGCAACATCTCGCCCATCCGCAAGGCGCTGGATGCTGGGGTGATGACCACGCTCGAAGTTGAAGGACTCGACTATCGCAAGCCGCAGGCCGAGCCGCCGTATCTGGGCGCGTCGGCATTGGTCACGCGCCGCAACAAGAACGGCATCATCGTCGCGCCCGAGCAGGCCATTGACCGCGAGACATTGCTCAAGATGTCCACCGTGTGGGCTGCCCACTTCGTGCTGCGCGAGAAGGAGCTGGGCACGCTCGAGGTCGGCAAGTTCGCCGACTTGGCAGTGTTCAACAAGGACTACCTGACCGTGCCAGTCGAGCAGCTCGGAACAGTCTATCCCGTGATGACCGTGCTGGGCGGCAAGATCGTAATCCTGCGCGAAGAGTTTGGCAAGGAACTGGGAATGGCCAACGTCGGTCCACAGGTGAAATACACCTTCACCGAGCAGCGCGCCGGCGAGTAGAGCGTTTGCTTACATCTCAACTGGCCTGCAAATGACAAGCTCCCTGAGGAATCATCCCTCAGGGAGCTTTCATTTCGTTGATCTGATCTATCCACAGTCTAGCGGCGGCGGACGTCCACGGTTCGGACGGCGCCATTGTCGAAGTTGACGGAGCAGGAGAAGATGAACTCCTCGACGCTCGAGCCGCGGCGGCCGGTGGCGTCGCCGATGATGGTGTCATTGCGGCCGGGGCGATTGTCGAGGCGGGCGTGCTGAATTTCGGCGTTCGAGTAGCGGTAGTCGCGGTCAATCGCGGCGCGGACGGCGCCGGTGCAGATGCGGGTCGCCTCCTCCATGCCCATGCGCGCGGGCATATTGCGATCCATTCGATCATAGCCGGGCTGGTTGCCATAGCCGGGCCGATTGCCATCGATGGTACGGCTCTCCGGCTCCGGATTGCCCGGGCCGCCATCGCCGAACCGTCCGCCGTCGCGCCCGCGATTCGGGCCGCCGGGGCCGCCGAATCCACCGGGCTGGCCGGGGCCGCGGCCATCCAGCGTCCAGCTCAGGCGGAAGTGGTAGCGGCCGTCGCCGCCCTGCGTATCGCGTGCGCGCACCACGGCGCGGAAACCGGTCGGACGGTCGGGGGGGGCGATCAACTGCATTTCGCCGCGGCCGTCAAGCTTCTCGAAGTTGAACCCCTCCACCAGCCGCGCCGGTAGCGGCTCATTGCACTCGGAGCCTTCGTCGCGCGCGTCGCGCCCGTTGATGGTGCGCACGCTGACGCGATCCTGCCGCACGCTGACTTCCACTTCGCCATCCACGCGCAGGCGGATGTCGCATTGCCCCTTGCCCAGCGGGACATCGGTGCGCGTCATCTTGCGCGCCTGAAACTCGGTGTCAGCCTGGGCCAGGCCGGGCGCAAGGACAACCAAAGCCAACGCCGTTGCCACCGCGAACGGGGTGAATGACCAAGATTGGTATTTCCGGGAAATGGTTTGCATAATGTCCCTCCACAATTATTCTATCAGTCAATGGGATGCCTGGACGGGGGAACCAGTTACCTGCGAGGTTACCAATCGGTGACGGCCGTGCTGGCCGAACTGGAATGTTCCAGCGCGGTTCGGTTTCGCGCACGGCCGCGTGCCGGAACTGAGTCAGCGTCTGGGATTTGAAATATTACAATCCCCCGGCAAGGTTAATAATTCCGTTACGGATCATTCATTCGACCATAACGCACGCTTACTAGAATCAGGATGGTCCAAATGAGAGCCATCGCATCGCAGAATGCGAAATCCGATTTCTAGAGGGGAAAATTCATCAAATGAAGAATTCGAAGAAGTTGTGGAGCCTGGCCGTGCTGTGTGGCGCATTGGCATCGCCCGGAACATCCGCTGCGCAGGATAGTGATTTTGGAAAGTTTGTGGAGCGGCAATTGAAAGCGAAGACTATGGAGCAATTCGGTATTGTGCAGGAACTGGCACAAAGCTCCGTAGGCCCCTACACGTCGCTGACTAGCGTGAATGCGGTGGATGTTGCCCAGGGTCTGTCGGTATCGCTGGTAACCGCAGGAACACAAACGAACAATGACATGATGGCTCTGTGGCCAAATGATACCAACCCGACTCATCTGATCGTCGCGATTGAAAGTGGCGTAAGTGATCCCGCTGTCCAGATGGTGAAGTTATCCGACGGAACGGTCAACACGATTGTTACTGGGTTGAGTGATTCCGATCCCGTGCGCATCACGCCGTGGGGAACTGTCATTGTGGCGGAAGAAGCGGGAGTGCTGGGTGGATTCTACGAAATTCTTGATCCGCTCAGCCTGATTGGCTCACCAGTCAACATTACGAACCGCAATGTGGGCACAACCTCTGTTCCAGCCAAGGTCGTTAAGCGCAAGGCGGTTGGCTCGTTGTCCTGGGAAGGGATAAGCATACTGCCCAACGGCACCATGTACTACGCCGATGAATTGCGTCCCGGCAATGGCAACCCCGGCGGCGGAATTTACAAGTTCGTGCCCGCCACACCGTGGTTTCCCGGCTCGCCGGCTATCACCAGCCTGGCTAACTCCCCGTTCGTCTCCGGCACCATCTACGGCATGCGCTTGGGGACCAACGGCGGCAACACGGACTACGGTCAGGGTACGGAGATCGGCAAGGGTGTCTGGGTGGCGATTGATTCGCTGACTTATGCGGACACAAACCAGAATGTGCTTCTGCGCACGGCGCAGACCGCTCTGAAGCTCACCGGCTACTATCGCCCGGAGGATCTGGAGCTTGATCCCATCGCGTTTTCCAAAGGGGTCGTCCGCGTGTGCGTAGCCAACACGGGACGCACTACACACACGGCCGGCAGCGCGGTGGAGGATGCGGCGATTTACGGAGAGATCCTCTGCGTGGTGGATGAGCCCACCCCCAATGGTGGCTCACGACCGAATGCCACGCGGTTTATTCAGGGTGATCCCGAGGCCAGCCACTTTGACAACCTCGCCTTCCAACCCAGTACAGGAGCTCTCCTGATTCAGGAAGACGGAGCCACCCAAATGGCTTTTGGCATCATCAACATTCCCCGCGGCAATGACATCTGGATGGCCCTGCCGGACGGCGCCGACCGCGACCTGATGAGCGACGGCATGATTCGTATCCTCTCACTCAAGGACACCGATTCGGAGACAACCGGCATTCTCTTCGACGCTACCGGCACGACTGCATATATCGGCCTGCAGCATCGTGTAACCAACGTCGGCGCAATCTTGAAGATCACCGGCTTCAAGGTGAAGTAACAGGATGGAGAGAGTGACCAACGAGAGTGGTGTTTCGACGCGTCGCGGCTGAACTAGTCGAATCAGCCAGCCGCAGGGGCGCGGCCGGGGGGCGCGTTCCTGCGGATTTTTATCTGAGCACGCGCGTTAATCCACTTCGCGCGGGGCGGTGTAGCCTTCGCGGGCGCGGACTTCATACTTCAGTTCCTTGCGCTTCTCGTTCACGATCTTCAGCGGCTTGCCATCCACATCCACTAAAGTCACTTTAATCTTGCGCAGCTTGCCGTCCTTCGCGGTGTTGGTGGGTGAGTAGCTGAGCACGTACTCATTGCGCAGCGCGGCGGAGATGTCGCCGAAGATGCCGGGGAACTCGCCCTCGAAGCGCGGCAGATAGGCTTTGCCTCCGGACATGCGCGAGAAAGTGCGGAGCTGGTTGTCAGCCTGCAGGAAGCCGATGCTGGTGGGCGAGTCGATGGCGCCGCGACCTTCATAATACAGGCGCACGGCCTGCCCGGTGCCGATGGCGTAGATGGGCGTGTCGGAGGCCTGCACCTGCTTGAGCACGGCGTCGTAGCGCTTGCGCGAGAAGGTGTCTTCGCCGCTCGAGACCAGCACGATAGCCTTCTTGCCGTCGATGTCATGCATGCGCTCCACCGCTTCGCTCACTGCGTCGAACAGATTCGATTCGCTGAAGCCCGGCTGGTTCAGCGTTTGCAGTGCGCCCTGCGCGGCGGCCTTGTTTTTGGTGAAGTCGAGCAGGATGTCGGTTCGCAGATCGTAGATCATGATTGCGATCCAGTCCTCGGGCTTGAGTGAGTTGACGAAGCCGAAGGCGGCGTTAAAGGTGTCGTAGAGAAACTCGTAGTACTTGCTGCTGAACTCGATCACCAGCACCACGGTCATGGGCGCCTCGCCCGCCGAGACGCGCTTGATGGTCTGCACCACGCCGTCCTCTTCCAGCTTGAAGTTTTCCTTCTTCAGGCCGGGGATAAACATCCCGCCTTTCTCCTGCACCACGACGCTCATGTTGGCTTCGTTCACTTCGGTGCGAATCTGGAAAGTCTCGTCGGGATTGGGCGGTTTTTCTTTCTTGGGCGCAGGCTCGGGAGCCTTGGGCTTGGGTACGATGACGGTCTCGCCGACGCCGCGGTTGGGTCCGCCGGAGGGTATCTGGGCGGCGGCCGGTTTTGCGATTAGCGATAACAGGGAGAAAAGCAGCAAGCCTGCTATCAAGATGGCCGATTCGTTGGGCTTCTTCATGATGACGCGCTCCCTAAAGCAGAGGAATCCACACCGGGCTGAGTCAGCCTCATAGTACTATGGATGCGGATCAATGTCAGTATGATGCATCTTGAATGGGTCAGCATGATGCACCTTGAATGGGCGGTGCAATGGATTGGCCTGGAGCCGCCAGAATGCCGGAAATTACAGCGAGAGAAAGAGCAGCACGATAGAGATGATTACCGTAAAATTCGCGACCGGAGAAGAGAAGCAGTTCAATCGGGACGGGGCAGCACTTAGCGGCCCGGTGTTTGTTCTATACAGACGGAGGCGAGGGAAGCTGGAAGTCTCCGATGCATTCTCCGCGGACCAGATTGAGTGGGCGCGACTCTCAAGCGGGGTGATGGTCATGGGAAAGCCGCCAGACAAGTCGCCAGCAAAGCCGCCTGTAAAGTCGAAGTAGCTCTCTCTCACGGACGGACGAAGTATCGAAAGCAGGCAGCGAATGGAATTGAATTCTCTAGCGCGGTGAGATGACCATGCGGCGAACAAAGATCGTATGCACGCTGGGGCCGGCCACGTCCAGCCTCGAGAAAATACGCGAGCTGGTGCGCGCCGGCATGGACGTGGCGCGGCTGAACTTTTCGCATGGCACACACGAGGATCACGCCCGTGTCGCCCGGCTGGTGCGGCAGGCGGCCAACGAGCAGGGCAAGACCGTCGCGCTGTTGCAGGACCTGTGCGGGCCGAAGATTCGCTCGGGGAAATTCAAGACGCGCAAGGGCGTCGAGCTGAAGAACGGCGCAAGCGTTCTGCTGACCTCGGACAACATCATCGGCACCAGTCAGCGCTTTGAGATTTCCTACGAGGGCCTGGCGCGCGACGTGCACAAAGGCGACCGCATCCTGATCGACGACGGGCTGATCGAGTTGCGCGTGGTGGGAACCAAGCGCAACGACGTCCAGGCCGAGGTGATCACCGGCGGACTGCTGCGCGAGCGCAAGGGCGTGAATCTGCCCGGGGTGAAGCTGCGCGTCGAATCCATGACGCCGAAGGACGAAGCTGATTTGCAGGCCGGCATCGCCATCGGCGTGGACTACGTCGCGCTGTCGTTTGTGCGTCGCGCTGCCGACGTGCAGCGGCTGCGCAGCCTGCTGAAGCGCGCCAAGGCCAGCATTGCCGTGGTGGCCAAGCTCGAAAAGCCCGAGGCGGTCGAGCATCTGGACGCGATACTCGCGGTCAGCGACGGGGTGATGGTGGCGCGCGGCGATCTAGGCGTGGAGCTGCCGCCAGAGAAAGTCCCGCTGGTACAGAAGAAAATTATCCAGGCGGCGGCCGCGGCGCGCGTGCCGGTGATCACCGCAACGCAGATGCTCGAGTCCATGACCGTGCATCCGCGGCCCACGCGCGCCGAGGCCAGCGACGTGGCCAACGCCATTCTCGACGGCACCGACGCGGTGATGCTCTCCGGCGAAACAGCCAGCGGGGCGTACCCCATCGAGGCGGTCGAGATGATGGTGCGTATCGCCGTGCAGGCTGATCAGAGCCGCCAGGACACCTGGTCGATGCGCCGCCAGCACCGGCTGGAGGATATCGCCGAGACCATCTGCGAGACGGTGGTGCATACCGCCCAGATGCTGAACGTGCGAGCCCTGGTGGCCTTCTCGCGTAGCGGTTCGACGGCGCGGCTGATCTCGAAATACCGCCCGCCGCGCCCGGTCTACGCCTTCTGCGACGATGAGGCCGTGGCCCGCCGCGCCGCGCTCTACTGGGGCGTAACCCCGTTCATCATGCCGCTGACGCTCGATAGCGAATCCACGATCATCGAGGCCACTCAAGTCCTGCTGCACAAGCGGTTGGTCGCTCCCGGAGATATTCTCGCCGTGGTCGCCGGCAATCCGGCCAAGCCCGGCCAGACCGACCGCATGCGCCTGGTCCGCGTCAGCGCGTGAGCGCCAACTCCAAGGTAGACGGGATTATGGAACTTCATCGCTTTTCGGAGGTGCGTGCGGACGGCAAATCCTACGTCGAATTCCTGCGCACGGGAAAACTCAGTGCGGGCGTCTACCGCTTGCCAGCGGGCGCGACGGACCCGCAGCAGCCGCACGGTGAAGAAGAGATTTACTATGTCGTCTCCGGCCACGCCCGGTTTCGCTCTGGAGAGAGCGATCTAGCCGTCGCGCCCGGCGATATTCTGTTCGTGCCTGCACGGGAAGCGCATCAATTTCACCAAATTACGGACGCCCTGGAAGTACTCGTGTTTTTCGCGCCGCCCGAGGGGTCGCGGAAGCTGGTAACCGCATTAGAGTAAACGAAAATGGTCATTACGGGTGGCTTGGTTGAAAGTCAAGCCCTAATGTGACATGCTGTATACATCATGAGGATGCAATTTAACGAAGCCAAGGCTACCCAAGCCGCAGGCCAGATACTCCGTCATCGTGGCGGAACAATGAGCTATATGAAGCTCATTAAGCTTCTATATTTATCGGATCGGGAAGCGTTACTGCGATGGGGACGGCCGATCACAACCGACTGCTATGTTTCAATGGATCGCGGACCCGTGTTGAGCCAAGTTTACAATCTGATCGCCGAGGACATCACACCTGGTGCTGAGTCTGCGTGGCGCAAATTCATTTCCCCACCCACATCCCAATATGAGGTTTCCCTGCTCACAGCAGTTGTTCCTAGCGATGAATTGTCAGTGGCTGAAGAGCGCTTGCTCGAAGAAATTTACGCTGCCCATGGGAAAAAGAGCCGTTGGGAACTCGTCGACTTCGTTCACACGCTGCCCGAGTGGACGAACCCCCATGGAAGCATGATCCCAATCGAGTACAGAGACATCCTGAAGGCTGCCAATCGAACGGAAGCGGAAATCGCAGCCATCGAAAGCGAACTTGAAGATTTAGCATTAATAGAAATGCTTTCCACCCCGAAGACGGCATAACGCGGCATGATTCGATGTGGCGAAACCGTACTGCTGCGCAAGCCCAACACCGCTATTGAGCATCTCTGGATAGTTCTTACTGAAGCAGAAACTGATTCCGGGCTTGCCGTAATTGTAAACATAACAAGCGTGCAATCACACAGCCGCCCAGATTTAACCGTGGTCTTGCGCAAAGGAGACCACCCCTTCGTTACCCATGATTCGATCATCCTGTATAGCGATTCGAGACCTGCAGATCTTCGTCTCGTAGAAGTGGGCATCAAGAACGGGCATTTTTCGCAACATGCTCCTTGTTCTATCGAGCTGTTAAAAAGAGTGCAAGAAGGGTTGCTGCGTTCCGATCACACCCCCAACAAGATTTCCGCCTACTGCAAGGCAATCTGGAAATAGGCCGGTGAATCTTTTTATCGTCACTACCGAGGCCGCTTTCGGCTTGACGGGGTTCCCCAATCGACTATACTTTTTGCAAGGACTTTTCTGCGCGCGGGTCCCCACTTAATCTATTGCAACGCAGCAGTTATTCGAACCGTTTAGCTTAATGTAATTTCAAACAAGGAAATGGAGAACGAAAGTATGGCCCCTGTAAAAATTACCTCTCGTTCCCTGCGACTCTTCTTCCTACTCGCCGCGGTGGCGGGCGCTGGTCTGGTAACACTGGTTACCGGCCGGGAAGCAGGCATGGCTCGCAGGACGCAGATGATTGGTTCGGACCGCATTGTCGCCAGCGAATATCTGGCTGAGATGAACGGGCCGATGTGTGAGTTTACACCGGAGTTCAGGACCGCCAGCGCGTCGGAGGAATTGATCGCTTCCGCGGCGCAATACGGTGGCAGCCAGACTGCCCCGCGAGCCGCGGGAGTCTCTGGAGCGCCCAGAACGCGTCCCAGCAAGGCGGAGCGCGACGCGCTCGCCCGCCGCAACCCGAAATATGTGATGAGGGATACCAACCCCGGCTACGCCGGCATCGCGATTGACGTCACGCGCGGCGAAGTGGTCATGGCGGATGAGAATCTGTTCAGCATCCATGTCTTTGATCGCACCACGAACACGCCGCCCAACGCCGCCAGGAGTGAGCCGAAGCGCATGATCTCGGGCGAGGACACTTCGCTCGAATTCGCCTGCTCGGTCTATGTGGACCCCACCAGCGGGGAAATTTACGGCATCAACAATGACACCCTGAATTGGATGCCGGTGTTCGGACGCGACGCGCGCGGCAACGCCAAGCCTCTGCGCCGTCTGGCCACGCCGCACACCACCTTCGGCATCGTCGCCGATGAAGAGCGGCAGGAACTGCTCATCACCATTCAGGACGATCAGGCCATCCAGGTGTTCAAGAAGGGGGCCAAGGACGAAGATGCCGGCACGCGCGTCATTCAAGGCCCCAAGACGATGATGGCCGACCCGCACGGCATTACGCTCGACCCCATACGCAAGAAGGTTTTCGTCAGCAACTGGGGCAGCCGCAACACGCGCGCGGCAACCGACCCGGCGCGGCAGAAGCGCGGCTGGCCGATTGGCCGCAATCAGAACAATGCCGGGTCTGGTGAGTGGATACCAGCATCCATCACGGTCTATCCAAAGGATGCCAGCGGCGATGTCGCGCCGATACAGACCATCAGCGGTCCCAAGGCGCAGTTGGACTGGCCGACGGCGCTGGCGTTTCACGCCGGGCGCAACGAGCTGTTCGTGGCCAATGACACCACTCACACCATCACCGTGTACTCGGGCGACGCCAACGGCGACGTGGCTCCCATCCGCGTGCTGACCGGTCCCAAGACGAACATCAAGCACCCCACCGGCGTGGCCGTCGATGAGAAGAACAACGAGCTATGGGTGGCCAACTTCGGCAACCACTCCGCCACTGTTTACGCCATCGACGCCAGCGGCAACGTCGCGCCCAAGCGCATGATCCGCAGCGCCCCCATCGGCACGCCGACGCCCATGATCGGCAATCCGCACACCATGGCGTACGACACCAAGAGGAATGAAATCCTCGTCGCCAACTGAGTGGCTCACCCGCAAATTGCGGTATTCGCCAGGTCGGCGAATGGAGCTGCTGAACCCCGTCGTTCCATTGCGGGACAGAACACCCTGATCACGCGCACGATTCATGACATGGCCTACAACGAGATTCGCGACGAGATTGTTGTGCCCCAGTTCATGACCTTCGCGATTCTCACCTTCGCGGGCAACGCCAACGGCAACGTGCCGCCGATCCGCAAAATCTTCGGACCAGACACGCAGATCAAGAACAACGACGCGGTCTCCGTGGATGCGGTCAACAACGAGTATTACGTTCCGCAGGATGATAACCGCCTGCTGGTGTTTGATGGCCTGGCCAACGGCAACGTGAAGCCCAAGCGCATCCTGATTACCGACGACCCGGACCCGAATCGCGTGACGATTGATACGGTGCATAACCTGCTGATTGTTTCCGGCGGGCCGAAGCTGCGCATCTACAACCGCACGGCATCGGGCAACGACAAGCCGCTACGCGTCATCACCATTCCCAAGGAGTATCACCCCAAGGGCATTGATGACGGCGACGGCGGCAGCCGCCAGATGGCCACCGCGCTGATGACCGTCAATTCGCAGCGCGGCTTGGTGTTCGCCAACACGCGCGTCGGCGGGCGTTTCGCGCTGGAGGACTTCATCGGCGTCTGGAGCGTCTTCGACAACGGCGAAGTCTATCCGCTGTACACCATCGGAGGCCCCAACAACCTGTTGAAAGACGTGCGCGGCATCGCCCTCGACCCCAGGGAGAAAAACGTCATCGTCTCCGACAAAACCCACAACGCGATATTCAACTTCCACGTCCCGGAAGTCTTCTAGGCCGGTTTGAAGGTAATATGCCCGCAATCAGCCGCTTTTTCGGGATTGTGATTACCATGAACTACAACGACCATTCACCACCGCACTTCCACGTGCGCTATGGCCACCAGAAAGCTTTGGTGGCCATAGACACGCTGGGCCTGATTCGCGGCCATCTCCCGCCGCGTGTGCTGGGATTTGTGGTCGAGTGGGCTTCGCAGCATCAGACGGAATTGGTGGAGAATTGGGATTTGGCCATTCGCCAGCAGCCATTGCATTCGATTCAACCCTTGGAGTAAATATTAAGTTTGCGGCCCGGGAGTAGATATGCTAAATGACATCGTCGCAGTGCAGCCAACCGATAATTACCGGCTCCATCTCCGCTTTGATGATGGAACCGAAGGTGAAGTAGATATTGCCGCCATGATTTCGTTTGAAGGAATCTTTGCACCATTAAAAACTCAAGCCGAGTTTCGCAAAGTGTCAGTTGACCCGGAGTTGGGAACCATCTGCTGGCCGAACGGCGCCGACCTGGACCCCGATGTCCTCTATGCGAAAGTTACTGGAGAGGATATCTCTATTCCCGAGTCACTGCAATCAAGGGAAGTCCGATAAATTCCAAGAGCTAAGAAAGAATTTTACGTGGCAGAGGTTAAAAACTGCGGGGAACGTCCCACCCACGTTTTTTCGCAATCGAGAGAAGTGGTTGACAGCATTTACATGGCGAGTATTTACCGATTAGAGGGGGTCGTTTTTTGGGACAGTGCGAAGATGCTAGCCAAATCGTTCAAGACAGGAGTTGATGCGTCTCCTAGGAATATCGCCTCAATACCATTCTATCTTCTGATCTCACACGCAGCAGAGCTACTTCTCAAGTCAGCACTTTTGAAACGGGGATTCACAGAGACGGATCTGAAAAAAATCGCCTACCGCCACAACCTCGTTGCACTCTTGAACGCATTACAAGCAAAAGGTGTCTTGGTGAGTCAGGACAGTGTGTCAGTTTGATATGCGGACTGAACCCTCAGCACCAAAGCCACGCACTGCGGTACACAGCCCTGGTTGATGATGGCGAACCAACATACATGCCTCCGCCATCATTGGTATACGCTATGCTCAACGAACTGTTGATGCTGACGCGCCTAGCAACTCAGGGAGTTTAGTGCGAAACCTGCGAGGAAGCCTGAATAAGCGGGACGTTCCTTTAGGGCGGACGGAGGATCGTTAAGCTGACTTCCGCAGGGTTGCGCGGCGGTTCTTCGAGGCGGCTGCGTTATGCAATCGCGATCCACGAGCCTTCCGCGCGCGAGTTGGTTGAATCAGCACCGCGGCGGGGATGTGTAGTTGCTCGTGCAGGTTGCGAATCATATTGAGAGACAACGGGCGATCCCCGCGCATGACCTCGTAAACTCGAGTGCGTTGGCCAATGATTCCGATCAGCGCTGACACTTCTTTGCCCGATTGTTCCAGCCGAAATTTGATCGCATCGATGGGGCTGGGCAAGTCCATTGGATAGTGTTCACGTTCATAGGCTTCCGCGAGCGTAGCGAGCACGTCCAGTTCGTCTCCCTGTGCGGTCCCTTGGGGCGCGCCCCAGAGTTGTTCCACGCGCCGCACTGCTCGTTCGTAATCGTTCTCTGACCGGATGGGTTTAACTTCGTATGGTACTGGCATATGGCACCGTCTTTACGTCAATTTTGTCGTACGCTGCGTGGGTCCCGAGCCACTTTACGAAAATAATCCGCCGAGGATAATCAATCGCAACCACCAGCCGGTAAGCGTTGCCTTTGATGTTGAATACAACCCGATCGGAGCCAACGATGCTCGCGTTCCCGTAGCTCGCCAGCACCTGCGCCGGGGTGGCCCACTCCGCGTTCACGGCTTCCTGAAACCACGAATCGAGCGCCGCCTTGACCGCTTTCTGATCCTTATTGCCTTTCAGTGATTCAACAAAAGTTTTCAGGGTCTTCCGCGCAATTATTCTCACCGGTCGCCACCGCCCCTCAACACGGCAATCCTACCATGTTCCCAAAATGGGCACAAGGGGATCCGCAAGCCCCTCGGAGGGTGACGCCTACGAATCATATAGGGAGACAGCGGGCGATCCCCGTGCCTCGACAAGCTCCTGGATATTTCTTACAAGCCACCCAGAAATTTGAGGACGGTGCGGTTGAATTCCTGAGGCATATCAATTGGCACCAGATGCGCGGCATTGGCGAAGGCGGCGCGCTGGGCGCCGGGGATGCCCTTGGCCCAGCGCTCGTAGTTGGCGCGCGCGTCGGCGTTGTCCTTTTCGCCGAAGGCGATTAACGTGGGCACGTGAATCTCCGTCAGCCGCGCGGAGCGTGGCTTGTCGGACGAGGCCAGTTGCTGGATCGCTGGTGAGCCGTCAATGTGGCGGAAGCGGACCACGTTCTCCTCAATGATCTTCAGTACGCCGGGCACGGCCTCTTTGCGTTGCGGACCTTGATACGGGTCCAGCCCCCAGACGCGCGCCGCGGCCGCCGCGCCTTCCTTCTTGCCAACTTCTGTGGTGCGCTCGAACATCTCCTCGTAGGCCTTCGGCGTGTTGCTCAGGTTGGACGAAATCAGCACCAGGGAATTCACCATCTTCGGATGATCCAGCGCGAAATCAAAGGCCATTCCTCCTCCGCGCGAGATTCCCACCAAGCTGGCTTTCGCCACCTTGAGATGCTGCATCAATTGATAGAGGTCTTCGGTATTGGAAAACGGCTTCACCGGGCTGGCCGACTGGCCCGAGCCGCGCAGGTCGTAGCGAATGACCTTGAATTGGTTGGCGAACTCCCTGAACTGGTCGTCCCAGGCGCGACTGTCCACCGCTCCGCCGTGAATCAGCACGACCGCCGGGCCGTCGCCGGCCATCTCGTAATAGAGCTTCGTGCCGTTGACCTCAGCTACGCCGCTCTGCGAATTCGTCTGCGCGCCTGCTTGAATGACGCCACGCGAGACAAGAAGCGGCGCGATCAGCAATCCCAGCGCCGCAGCGGCCATCAAGTATTTGGACATCCTCATTGGCAACCCTCTTTTTCACCGGCATTCCGTTTTACCTTAATTGCAATTTCACCACCTTGGAGGGTGGGCGGTAAGCGGGAATCCACACAGTGGCCCGCTCGGCGGACTCCTCCACGGTCAGATCACGTATTTCATACGGCAGGGGCATGAAGTATTCCGTGGCCTGGCCAGACTTCATCTCCAGACGATAGAGGCGGCCGCTGTTGAAGTCATTGGTCCAAACGAACTGGTTCTTATTATCCACCGCGACACTGTAGGGCGAGAGAAACGGCGCGGCGAATGCTTTGTTGCCGGGGATCAGCGGAAATTCCTTGATCTCACGCTGTTTGGGATCGTACATGCCGATCCGCCCGGCCCAGTAGAGGCCCATCCAAGCGCGACCTTGCGCGTCAATCTCGCCGCGGCGCGGTCCCGAGCCGGGTGTCGGCGTGGGGATGGCCGTGAACTTTTCCGTCTGGGGATCAAACACTCCGATCTGGCCCAGGCGATAGAGGTTCATGATCGAGCGGCCTTGCGGGTCCACTTCCATGTCGTAGGTGGAGTCATCGGTTTGGTCGGGAACGATGAAATCCTTGACTGCGCCAGTCTTCGGATCGAGCTTGTGCAGGCCGGCATCGAGGTACCAGACATTGCCGGCCGGATCGAGTCCAAACATGTTGCTGCCGAAAGCCCAGCGCGTGAACTCCTCGGTCTTGGGGTTGAAGCGCAGCGTGCCGCCGCCCATGCCAAAAATGATATTGCCCTCCGGGTCGTAGGCCATATCATGCGCCCCGCCGCCGGGATTTCCGGCGCGCTCTTGCGCCGCGGCAACCATGCCCCCCTCCGCTCTTCCCATCCCCGGCAGCAGGTCATAGGGATATTCTTTGATCTCCCCGGTGAAGCGGTTGAGCCTTCCCAGGAAGAAAGTGAAATGGTCTGTATACCAGACGTAGGGTCCTTTGGGGTCCACCAGAACATCGTGCGGCCACGCCGCCCGCCGGTCGCCGCGGAAGATATTCACTTCCTTGGTGCCGGGCCGGGGCAGGTCGTATTCCGTAACCACCACGCGCGTGGAGGCGTCCCCGGTGGGCCGAGGGCGCAGCTTGAAGGGGATGTCGTCGGACGAGCCGGGCCCGCGAACCATGGCCAGATACTCCGCCAGGGGTTCAACATATTTCTTCTGGCCAAATGCGCGGGTGCCTGGAGTCTCCCGCGACACGGCCCTCTCACCCGCCATGCGGCGGATGACCTTCACCCATTCTTCCTTCGGGCGCGCCGTCTTGAGAGCGGTCTGTAGTGAATGGCAGTTGTCGCACTGGATCAACAAATGTTTCTGCTCATCCGTGCCGGGCAGAGCCGCGACGATATCGCTCGCCGTCGCATCGCGGAGCGCAGGTTGCCGGGGCTGCAAGGTGAAATCCACCCGCGCGGTCTTCCCGGTGGCCAGCGCGACGGCATCCCGCTTCACCGGCGTGAAGTCCGCCAACTCAATGGCGACGGAATGGGCGTTGGGGGATAAATCCGACCAATCAGGAAAGGAGTAATCGCCGCGCCCATTGGTGTAGACAGTTACGGTTATGTTCCCGCCTTCACGGTGCGCCCGCACGGGGATGCCCGCCAGCGCCGTTCCCGCGGCAGTCGTAACGCGACCGCCGAGCAGCGACGGGTCCGCCGCATGGATTCCTGCCGGCCAGGGATAGACCACAGCCGCCGCCCAACCAGCCATCAGGACGACTGCGTAGATGACCATCTTATTGCTGGTGCCTCTTGCCGTGATCGTGGATTTCATGGCTTTTTGTATCCCTTCCCTTGAGTTTTTGGACTCCGCCGGAGTGCTCGATTTATTCTTTCCTTCTGGTCTCGGATTCTATGCCCAACCGCCACGCTGGTCAAGCACGGTTTAGGCGCCGATAAGTCGCCTGGCTTCAGGATAATCCTTTGACTCCCAGCCTGCGGTCGGGTACCATTAGAAGTTCGTTGTAACCCTTTCCATGCGCACTGTTTCCTGCCTGCAAGGCGGACCATCCTAAGGAGGATTTCCGGTGAGTCAAGCACGCAATTATCTCTTCACGTCCGAATCGGTGACGGAAGGGCATCCCGACAAAATTTCCGACCAGATTTCCGATGCCGTCGTCGACGCCATCCTCGCTCAAGATCCCCGCGGGCGCATCGCCTGCGAGACCGTCGTTACCACTGGACTGGTCTTCATGACTGGCGAGATCACCGCCAACGCCGTGGTCGACTACACAGAGCTGGCCCGCAAGACCATCGACCGCATC
>CAMBEY010000017.1 GCA_945865705.1 Candidatus Sulfopaludibacter sp. SbA3 | reverse complement strand
ATGGGTGCGCAGGAAATAGTGCCGTTTGCCGGTCTGCGCCGTTACGATACGCGCCGGTATCAGACTACGCATATTCAGGGTGGGACCGTGATGGGAACATCGCCTGAGGACTCCGTTCTCAATTCTTACTCACAGCACTGGCAGGTGCCCAACTTGTTCGTGCTGGGGGCTTCCGGCTTCCCGCAGAACCCCGGTCCCAACCCCACGCCCACCGTGCTGGCGATGGCTTATCGCACCGCCGACGCGATCATTGAGCGTTACCTGAAGCGCCCCGGTTTGCTTGCCTGATTTTGAAGGTAACTCCTGCCCCTTGCATCATGATTCCCTCATAGGCACAAGCGCCTCTCCATTTGCGTGAATTTTGAGTGACAATTTCATTCTGGCGGATTAAGATACTCCCCGAAGCGTTCCTTTGTGGTGGTTTGCTGATCGTGGACTTTTCATTGAGGTCAGCGAGGTCGGCCATGACCCTGCCATGGGAACCAAGTCAGTATGGGGGTGCCAATGAAAACCTACGGAAATGTCCGGATAATTGTCTTGCTCAGCCTGTTGGCGATAGCAGGAGTTGTCGCGCAGAGCTTGCGCGCGCAAGTCAGCACAGCGACCATCTCGGGGACCGCGCGCGATTCGAGCGGCGCCATGCTGCCCGGCGCGGAAGTGGTGGTCCGCAATGTGGAGACCGGCATCAGCCGCAGCGTGGTTACCGATTCGGCGGGACGATTCCGCATCCCGCAGCTTGGCCTGGGCCAGTATGAAGTCCGCGCCACCGTTACAGGATTCAAGACCGAAGTTCGCAACGGCATCGTGCTGACCGTGGGACGCGAAGCGGTGCTGGATATGACGCTGCAAGTGGGCGATGTTACCGAGACCGTCGAGGTAACCAGCGAGGCTCCGCTGGTGGAGACCACTTCGGCTGCGGTCTCGGGTCTGGTCAGCGATCAGCAGATTCGCGAGCTGCCGCTGAACGGACGGAGCCTCGAACAACTGGCTGTTCTGCAACTGGGCGTAACCCTCTCGCGCAATGCCGGCGTCGGCTTCTTCAGCGGCAACGTGGCGCGTATCAACATCGCCGGAGCGCGCACCAGCTCCAACAGCTTTCTGCTCGATGGCACCGACGTCAACGATTTCTGGAACAACACGCCGGGCAGCGTGGCCGGCGTCTCGCTGGGCGTGGACACCGTCCGCGAATTCAAGGTGCTGGTGAATAATTACAGCGCCGAGTATGGCCGCGCCGGCGGCGGCGTCATCACCTCCGTCTCGCGCTCGGGCACCAATCAGTTGCACGGCTCCGTGTTTGAGTTTCTGCGCAACAGCTCGCTTGATGCTCCCAAGTGGGAAGACAACAAGTTCCGCAGCGGCGTCAAAGCGCCCTTCCGCCGCAATCAATATGGGTTCACGGTGGGAGGGCCGATTCGTAAGGACCAGACATTCTTTTTCGGCAGCTACGAAGCGCTGACGCAGCGCTTGGCCTCCACGGTTGCCAGTCCGGTGGCGCCAGTCGCCAGTCGCGCCACCGCTGTTCCATCGGTGGTTCCCTACTTGAACTTTGTTCCGTTGCCGAACCGCATCAATCCGGGAACAGCCCTGCCCGATTACGTCAGCGCCATCTCGAATCCAACCGAGGAAGACTATTTCATGACCCGGCTGGATCATCGCCTTTCGGAGAGCGACTCGCTCTTCGGCCGATACACGTTTGACGACGCATCGGTCGGGAACGCCAACCCCACCGAGACTTTTGCCAATCCCTCGCGGTCGCGCAACCAGTACTTCACTTTCGAGGAAACTCACATTTTTACCCCCACCACGCTGAACGTGTTCCGCCTGGGAACGAACCGTTCCGTGGGTAAATCGGAGTGCGAGGCTCTGGTGGATTTTCCGTCGTCGCTGGATTTGATCCCCGGCCGCGCCTTCGGCAGCAGCGGCGGAATCGCCATGGCTGCTGGCGTGAATGGGGTGCCCGGCCTGGTGAATTGCCGCACCGCGCCCCACAACAACTGGTACAACCTGTACGAAGTCTCCGACGACGTAACCCTGATCCGGTCGGCGCATTCACTGAAGACTGGTTTCATAGCGAAGAATATTCGCGCCAATAAGCAGTCGAACAATTCCTATGCAGGGACTTACGAGTTCGCCACCTTGAATGGTTTTCTGGCGGGAACTCCCAGCCTGTTCGAGTCCGAGTTGTTGACTGTCGATTCGTTCCGTTCGTGGCGGCAGACGCTCTATGGAATGTATCTCCAGGACGAATGGAAGTTCCGGCCCCAGCTCACTTTGAATTTGGGCGTACGCTATGAATTTGTAACCGCCCCGATCGAGGCCAATGGCAAAGCCTCAATGCTGCGCGACATTCTGGATCCCGAGACCACCCGGTTTGGCAAAGAGGCTTTCCTGCCCAACGTCAGCAAGAAGAACTTCTCGCCGCGCATTGGTTTTGCTTACGACGCCTTCGGCAACGGAAGGACCGCGGTGCGCGGTGGATTCGGGATCTATTACGATCAGATTCTGCCGGTCGTCTATTCTCAGCCGGCCATTCGCAACCGGCCGTACTTCAGTCGCGTGTTGATTAACAACCCGGTATTCCCCACAGCCCACCAGCAACTGGTCAATGCTTCTCCCGCCATCGTTGGAGCCAATAACATCATGGTGACGGATAATCCTTACCTGATGCAGTACAACTTCAGCATCCAGCAGCAATTTGCCGGGAGTTGGGTTGCCAATGTTGGTTACATCGGTTCGCGCGGCGTCCATCTGATCAGCGTGCGCGATGGAAACTCGGCGTTCCCGGACATCCTGCCTGATGGGCGCAAGTACTTTCCTCCCACCAACGAACGCGGGAAGCGCAATCCCAATTTTGCGGAGATCAGTAACTATCAGACGGATGCCGATTCGCAGTATCACGGGTTGGTCGTGGGCCTGAATCAGAGATTCCGCAATGGCCTTCAACTACAGATTTCCTACACCTACGCGAAGCTGCTCGACAACTCTTCGGCGCAATATGCGCCGGAATCCTCCGGCGGCGGCAATCGAATTTCCGGGGATCCGGATGATCTGCGCACAGATTGGGGCCTGTCATCGCAACATGTTGGCCAAAATTTTGTGGCCAATACCACGTACATCCTGCCTTTCGCCAAGGATCAGGGCGGCTGGAAGGAACGGGTAATTGGCGGCTGGCAATTGAACAGCATCATGACTTTTTCTTCCGGAGCACCGCGCAACGTGCAGATCAGCTATGACCGCGCGCGGACGCAAGGTAATGGGTTCACGCCGCGGCCTAATCTGGCGCCCGGCGCCAGCAACAATCCAACTGTGGGTACAACGGCCGGCTGTGGTGTGGTGGTGGTGAATGGTGTAAGCGAATCGCTCTTCAAGCCTGGCACCAAGCTGGGGACTCCCGATCTGTTTATGGACCCTTGCGCGTTTAGCCTTCAAGAGCGCGGTTATTTCGGCAATCTTGCGCGCAACTCGGTCATCGGCCCAGGACTGGCTACGGTGGATTTGAGCTTGACGAAGAACATCCCGCTCTTGTGGGAGGGGTCCAATCTCCAGTTCCGTTCCGAGTTTTTCAATGGCATGAACCACTCCAATTTTAACGCGCCACTCAGCACGGTGTTCAGCACGGATTTCGCTCCAGCAGCCGTGGTGTCGCCGCGGGCGGATTTCGGGCAGATCACCAGCACACGTACGACGAGCAGGCAGATTCAGTTTGCGCTGAAGCTGACCTTCTAATGAACTCTTAAGAAGGAATCTTCGGAGGCCTGTATTTGGGGCCTCCGATGTTTTTTGCGACTGGGGGATATCATGGGCATATCGATGCAGGATCGGGTAAAAACATCTGGGCCGCGCAGAGGGCGATGGACGGGCGCTCTCGGCGTAATCTGCGCAATCTGCGGATTGTTGCTGCTGGGCGTTCATTCCACCACGCGCGAGTTGCTCTCGGCGGGGAAGTACGCCGGTTCTGATCCCACGACAGCGGTGCGTCTGGTCTCCGCCGAACCGTTCGCTGAAATGGAAGGCGAGGCGTGCCTGTGGGAACCGGCCAGCGCCAGCGCCGCACTTTCTTCCTCCCTGATGCAGGGCGCTGCCGCGTCGCCGGTTGCGTTGCGCAGGACATTGGATTTCTCGGCGCGTAAACCGATTCGGACGATTCGTGATCCCTACTCGGCGTTCAGTGCGGTTGCGATTGATCACAAGAACAATGAAGTGATTCTCGCCGACGAGAATCTGTTTCAGATCGCCGTCTACGACCGGCTCGCCAACACGCCCGCCAACGCCAAGATGACCGAGCCCAAGCGGCTGATCGCTGGCGACAAGACGCACATCGAGTTTCAATGCGGTGTTTACGTTGATCCCAAGACGGGCGACATCTACGCCGTCAACAATGACACGGTGGATGACATGGTCATCTTCTCGCGCGAGGCGAAGGGCAACGTGCCACCGGATCGCTCGCTGCACACGCCGCACGGCACGTTCGGCATCGCCGTGCATGAGGAGCGGGAGGAGCTGTTCCTCACCGTGCAGCACGACAACGCCATCGTGGTCTATCGCAAGTATGCGGTCGAGGAGGAAGCGCCGATTCGCCTGATTCAGGGCGACCGCACGCTGCTCGCCGATCCGCACGGCATCGCCATCGACACTACCTCGAAGCTCATCTATGTCACCAACTACGGCGCCACCAAGAGCTTTGAGCAGGTGCGCCCCGCGCGGGGCTCGGCGGCTCAGCCTACCTGGCCGCTACAGGATGCCGCTCCCGGTACAGGCCGCTTTTATCCGCCATCGATCAATGTGTACCGATTGGAAGACAGCGGCGACGTGGCTCCGGTACGCGTGATCACAGGACCGAAAACAAAAATCAACTGGGCCACCGGGCTGGCTATCGACAAGGATCGCAATGAGCTGCTGGTAGCCAACGACATGGGCGATGAGATTCTGGTTTTCAATCTCGATGCCAGCGGAGATGCGGCTCCGGTCCGCATGATGAAAGGACCGAAGACTCTTCTCAAAAATCCCACGGGCCTTTACCTTGACGAAGTAAACAATGAGTTTTGGGTCACGAATTTCGGCAATCGCACCGCTACCGTGTACAAGCGCGGGGCGGACGGCGACACGGCTCCGCTCCGGTTGATTCGCAGCGGTCCCATCGACAGCGTGCCGATGCTGGGCAACCCGCATCCAGTCGCCTACGATACCAAGCGTGAGCAGATACTGGTTCCCAACTGAGTCGTCCATCCGCAGATTGCGGCATTCGCCAGGTTGGCGAACGGAGCGGCGATTCCAGCGCGCAAGATTGAAGGCGCGAAAACTTTGCTCGGTCGCACGATGCACTCCATCGAGTACGACGCCATCCACGATGAGCTGTTGGTGCCGGTTCCATTCGGCGGAGCCATTCTTACTTTTCGTGGTGGCGCGAGCGGCGAAGAACCTCCACTGCGCGTCATACAAGGATCACAGACTCGCCTGGAGGCTCCCGACCGGCTCGGCATTGATCCGGTCAACAATGAAATTTTTGTCCCGGAAGGCCGCAAGGTCCTGGTCTTTCCGCGCGAGACGAATGGCAACGTCGCACCGGTGCGCGCGCTCGAAGGTCCGCAGACAAAGCTCGGCGGCGGATTCACGGCGGGAGTAGGAGTCATTGGAATCGATTCCATCCGCAATCTATTGGTGGCAGGAAGCGGTATCGGACAGGGGGACAACGGTCGGCTGCAATTACTGATCTTTGACCGCAAGGCATCGGGCGACACCAAGCCGCTGCGCAACATTAACGGCCCCAAAACGATGCTAACCAATCTGGGCGGGCCGTTCACGCTGTATCCGCCGAAGGGTAAGATCATCGTACCGATTCGCGGCGCCGTAACGGTCAACAAGACGATGGCAGTCGATAGCTTTGTCGGAGTCTACGACATCAACGACGACGGCGATGTCGCGCCAGAGATGATCCTCGGCGGGCCGCGCGGAGTCTTTCAGATGATTCGCGGCGTGGCTGTCAACGCCAAGCACAAGGAACTCATCATCTCTGACAAGCGCCTCAACGCCGTGCTGACGTTCCACGTCCCAGAGTTATTTTGAAGTTTGCGTGGATAGAAAAGAATGGTGCGCCCGGGGTGATTCGAACACCCGACCTACTGATTCGTAGTCAGTTGCTCTATCCAGCTGAGCTACGGGCGCGCAAAACGATCAACAGAACCTAACCAGTTTATCGGCTTTGGCGAATAGCGTCAACCATGCGCCTCGCTGGCTTCCAGGAAGCGCTCGGCGAGGATGGCGGCGGCGCAGCCCGTGCCGGACGCAGTGATGGCTTGGCGGAAGATGCGGTCCTGCACATCGCCGCAGGCGAACACGCCGGGGATGTTTGTCTTGGGACCATCGTGAGTCTTTAGATAGCCCTCGGCGTCCATGTCAAGTTGACCCTTGAAAATTCCGCTGTTCGGCACATGGCCGATGGCGACGAAGACCGCGCTGACGGCTTTCTCCGTTATCTTGCCGGTCTTCAGGTTGCGCAGCTTGGCGCCGGTGACTTCATTCTTCACCGGGTCGAAAATGTCCTCGACCGCCGTGTCGAACGTGAAGCTGATCTTGGGATTGGCGTGCGCGCGGTCAGCCATGATTTTGGAGGCGCGTAGTTCGTTGCGCCGATGCACTACATTCACGTGCGAGACAAAGCGAGTGAGGAATGTCGCATCCTCCATTGCGGTGTCGCCGCCGCCCACCACGATCACGTCCTTGCCGCGAAAGAAAAATCCATCGCAGGTCGCGCAGCTCGAAACGCCTTTGCCGATGAGCGCCTTCTCGTTGGGCAGACCCAGCCAGCGGGCCGACGCGCCAGACGCGATGATCAGCGTGCGAGTCTCAATCCTCTGTCCGCTCACGGTCAGCGTGAACGGACCCTTCGACAAGTCGGCTGCGGTAACATCACCGGCCAGATATTCCGTGCCGAAACGCGCGGCTTGGTCTTTCATGTTTTGGATCAACTCAGGGCCCTGCACACCTTCCGGAAAGCCGGGAAAGTTCTCGACTAAGGTGGTCAGCGACAATTGTCCACCTGCCTCCACGCCCTCGATCAGCAGCGGTTTCATGTTAGCGCGCGCCGCGTAAATGGCCGCGGTTAACCCCGCGCATCCTGACCCGATAATAACCACGTCTCTCATGTTGATGTACAAACCTCTCGCAGGATGGATTCAATGCCGTAGTCGTTGACTCTCCATTCTATCTGCTTTTTAGCAGCCACAATAGGCTCTGCATGTTCCTGGCGCATCTCCGCTGGGCCGCTTGCTTGACCCCTGTGCGCAATGGCCGATAATATTGAGGTGCGCGGGCACCAGCGGCTCGGTCCTGCTCCGGTGGGATTCACCGCGTGAATTGCAGCATTAGAAATTGTTCAAAAGTAATCTTGGAGCGGCCTGAGTTATGAGTTTCCTGCGCCCTCGTCATGCGGGTCTGCAAACCGATCTATACGAGCTGACAATGGCTGCCGCCTATTGGGCGAGCGGACGCAGCGAAGACTCGGCCACGTTTGAGCTGAGCATCCGCTCATTGCCGCAACAACGATCGTTTCTCCTGGCGGCTGGACTGGAGCAGGCGGTCGAGTATCTGCGGAGCCTGACCTTCACCAATGAAGAGATCGATTTTCTCCGCCAGCATCCCTCGTTTGAATTTGTGCCTCGTGAGTTTTTCGATTATCTCGGCGACGTGAAGTTCACCGGATCGCTGTCGGCTGTTCCGGAAGGCACCATCGTGTTTGGCGAAGAGCCCTTGCTGCGCATCACCGCGCCAGTGATACAAGCGCAGATTGCCGAGACCTACCTGCTCTCGACGCTGACCTATCAAACCATCGTGGCCACCAAAGCTGCGCGCGTAGTGCAGGCGGCGCAAGGACGTGGAGCGGTGGAGTTTGGCACGCGCCGCGCTCACGGGCCGCACGCCGGACTGTTCGCCGCGCGCGCCAGCTACATCGCCGGATTCGCGGCGACTTCGAACACGCTTGCCGGTTTCGATTGGGGCATCCCCACCGTGGGTACCACGGCGCATTCCTGGACTATGTCCTTTGCAGACGAGCAGGAATCGTTCCGCCGCTTCGCGGAGTTATTTGGCGACAAGACGGTCTTGCTGATCGACACCTACGATTCCGTCGAGGCCGTGCGCAAAGCAATGGCGGCGAAAATTCCCTTCCGCGGCGTGCGCCTGGATAGCGGTAATCTGGTGGAGCAGTGCCGCGAAGTGCGCCGCCTGCTGGATGCGGGCGGGCGTAATGACGCCATCATTCTGGTCAGCGGTGACATGAACGAATATGTGATCCGTGATCTGATCGCACAGGGCGCCCCCATCGACATGTTCGGCGTCGGGACGGACTTGGTAGTCTCACGCGATGCGCCGGCGTTAAACGGCATTTACAAGATGGTCGAGATTGAGCAGCACGGTGAGATACGCTCGACGGCCAAATTCAGCGACTCGAAGACCACCCTGCCTGGTCGCAAGCAGATATTCAGAAGCACTTCGCCTGACGGGAAGATTGCCTACGACGTGCTTGGACTCGAGTCCGAGCGTTATCCGGAAGCGGAGGCCCTTTTGCAGCCAGTGATGGAGGCGGGAGAACTGCTTTCGCCGATGCCCACGATTGAGAAAATTCGTTCGCGCGCTGCGGCCAGCCTGAGCCGTTTGCCCGCGTCGCTCACACGGCTGAACTGCGACGAACCGTATCGTGTTCAGAAATCCGCCATGCTGACGGCGTTGCTGGAAACATTGCGTTCGCGCTATGTTCCCGAGATCGTACCCACCGTGCCGCAACAGAGCCGCGACCGTTAGGGAGCGGGGCCTTTGACGACTATCAGTCTCCCTTGAACGGGTCCGCTCACTAGCGGTCGCGACTCTGTTCCGGCTTCCCCGAAGCATTTTCCACTACGCGAAAATCCCAGACGAAAAGATTCTGGCGGTGTTGCTCGACAAACTCCACCACCGCGTACTCGCCAGCAGTAAGCGGTGCTTGTGGCGTGAGTTTCCAAACTACGGGCTGGGAATCACCGTCGGCGTCGAGCTGCGCCGGGAAGGCCATTGCAAAGGCTGATGGCACCATGTCGCGCGATTCAGCCATCGCGCCGCCAAGCGGCGAGAAGATGATCTCGCCTACCTGACGCTCCTTGCCCTTCACACGCATACGGACAATCGCGAAATTGTTCGCGTTGCTCGCGCCCTGTTCCGACTCGCTATCAAGCGAAGCCGGTTTCGCCGGAACCTTGTCGGATGGCTTGCTCGGCTCCTTCGTCGCCGCGCCCGTTTGCGGCTCGGAGGGTGTCTCGCCGGGACTCAGCATGATGTAGATCGCGATCGGTGTTCCTCGAATCGTAGTGGTCGATTGCCTACCCGGGAGCAGAATCGTGGCCTTGCCTTTGATGATGGGCACGGGCGTGATCATGCTCAGGAGCGAACGCTTCTTGTCGTTCTCGATGATCGCCTGCGCTTGATTGAGTTTCGTCAGTCCGACCGTGCGAGTCGCGTCACTTGTCAACGAATTAAGCACATAGATGCCTTCCTGATCCGGCATCAACAAGCGAGGCGAGTTGGCAGCCGCGGCAATAATCACGCGAGGCTGAATCTCTGCGGCCTTGGCGCGAGCTTCCTCGATGGCCACCTCGGCGGCGCGTTTGGCGGCAGCGGTGGCATCCCAGTCGATGAAGTCTTTGGGAATCTCCTCCCAATCCATGCGCTCGGTGCTGAAATAGCGCACGCGATCACCGATGATTTCGTAGGAGCGCACCATCTGATCGCTGCCGTCGGTGAGTACCAGCTTCTGATCTGTGGACCACGCGGGGCTGGCCAGGACAAAGCACAACGCGAGCGAGGCCATTGACCATGTTATGAGGCAGGAGGCCGAAGCTTGAATTCGTGAAATCACGATATACTTCCTCTTGCCATATTCTACATGCAAGAGCCCTGAATAGGAGATGCGTGTGGCCAGTAAATTGGATGCCTCGATCGAATCTTACATTGCGCAGCATCAGACTCGCCTGCTCGATGAACTCAAGCAGTATCTAAGCATTCCAAGTGTTAGCACGCTGCCTGTGCACAAGCCGGACATCACGCGCGCAAGCGAGTTCGTGGCGGGGAAGCTGCGCGACGCCGGCTTGCGGGAGGTTCGCCTGATTTCAACGAAGGGGCACCCATTGGTTTATGCGGAGTGGCTCGGCGCGCCGGGCAAGCCGACTGTGCTCTGCTATGGCCATTATGATGTGCAGCCCCCTGACCCGCTCAACGAGTGGATCACTCCGCCCTTCGATCCCACGGTGCGCGGAGAGAACATCTACGCGCGTGGCGCGGCCGACGACAAGGGCCAGATGTACGTGCACATCAAGGCCGCTGAAGCGCTGCTGGCGCTGCACGGGCGGCTTCCCGTCAATGTAAAATTTCTGATCGAGGGCGAAGAGGAGATCGGCGGGGAGTCGATCGATCATTACGTGAAGGACCACGCGGACGAGCTGGCCTGCGACGTGGCGCTGGTCTCCGATACGCACATGTTTGCGCCCGGCTTGCCGACGCTTTGTGTGGGTCTGCGCGGGCTGGTCTATACCGAGTTGTTTGCCACCGGTGCACGCGTGGACCTGCATTCGGGCCTCTACGGCGGCGCTGCACCGAATCCGCTGCTGGGTCTGTCGCAGATCATTGCGCAACTAATCAACGCGGATGCGAAGGTCCAGATTCCCGGCTTCTATGAAGATGTGCAGCCGCCATCGGCTGAAGAAATGCAATCATGGACGCGGTTGCCCTTCAGCGAAGAACAATTTCTAAAAGAGGAAGTGGGCGCGAGTCTATTGGTTGGAGATGCGCGCTACTCCGTGCTGGAGCGGCTGTGGGCGCGGCCCACACTGGAGGTTCACGGAATCACCGGAGGGTTCCAGGGCGAAGGCGCGAAGACGGTGATACCGGCGCGCGCGTCGGCGAAGATCAGCATGAGGCTGGTCCCGAAACAAGACCCTGAGAAGATACTTGCAGCATTTAAGAAGGAAGTCGCGCGCCTGACCCCGCCCGGCCTATGCGTTGAAGTGAAGGTTCACAGCTTCGGTGAACCGATTTTGATGGAACCATCCCACCCATACGTGGCTGCGGCGGCTGACGCGCTGACAGAAGTGTTTGGAAAACAGACCGTATTCACACGCGGTGGCGGGTCGATCCCTATCGTAGCGCGCATGCAGCAATCGCTCGGTGTGCCTGTCGTGCTGATGGGCCTGGGGCTGCCCGACGACCGCCTGCACTCGCCCAACGAAAAATTCCATCTGCCAAACTTCTATAACGGCATCCGCGCCGTAGCCCGCTTCTGGGAAAAACTAAGCGGCTAGCTACGGCGCGGATGAGTTGTCGCATTGTGCGGAACGCGGCGGCGTGTGGCTACTGCGGCGTGTCAAGCACCTCAATGTAGCCGATGCGATTCGATGTGTTCCCCGACCACCAGATGCGATTCGGGTTGTTCTGATCCACCTCGATGCGCCGATGATCTTCCTCGGCGTTCGCCAGCGGAAACTCCGTCCACACTTCCGTTTTGGGATCGAAGCGCGCGATCATGTCGGAGTGCTGCTGCGCCACCCAGACCAGGTTGTGCTTCATGTCCACGCTGATGGAGTAGGTTCCGCTGTCTTCGGTGGGCGGCGAATAGACCGTCATCTTGTTGTTGTTCTTGATGTCGACCTTGAGAATTTTCCCCGCGCCGTGTAGACCCATCCAGACGTTGCCCTCCGCATCGGGCCCGCCCTTGCGAGGCACCGCGCCCTTCACTGGAATATCAAACTCCTGCATCGCTCCGGTGATGGGATCAACGCGAGCCAGCTTGTCCATCGAGTTCAGCGCGACCCAGATGCCGCCATCGCCCGCGATGACCATGCCATAGGGCGAGGCGCTCTTTCCCGCCTTGACGCCGGCGGGAACCGGGAAGCCGGTGAACTCGCCCGTCTTGGGGTCCAGCCGGATTACCGTGTTGTTGCCGATCGCGTTGAACCACACGGTTCCGTTCGGATGCTGGCGCATGGTGTTGCCACCGGCTCCGCCGGATTTCAGCTTGGTGGTCATGTTGTATGTGTTGAATTCGCGCGACCGGGTGTCATAGGTGAGCCAGCGCCGGTTCGGACCCACGTCCATGAACCAAAGTTTATTGTTTGGGCCGGCCCAAATCGCGTTCAGTTGCACGCTCTTCGATTTCGCCGGTGGCGGAGCGACCTCCGTGTAGGCCAGCGTCTTCGGATCGAGCTTGCCGAGCTTGCCGCCGCGCCGCTGCGAGGCCCATCCGTTGCCATCGGAATCAACTGTTACTTCGTGTGGCTCGGTGTTGGCCGTGGGAATCTCCATCTCCACCGCGACATACTGAGTGGCCGAGCCGGTCAGCAACTTACGCGGCAGGCGGCTGTTCGCGTCGGGCTTTTTCGCCGGCATGCGGCCAGACTCGCCCTCGCTGAAATTCTTGAGGATGTAGTCGGTCAAAATCTTATTTTCGCCGTCGGAGAGGCTCAGGCCGAGCGTGGACCCTTGCATGTAGAGACGCATGTCCTCCATCGTCTCTTCCCAGCGCTGGCGGTCGGCCTGGAAGCCGACTATGCGCGATGCCGGATGGCAGGCGGAGCACTTGGTGAGCGCCAACTCCTTGCCAGGTCCATCGGGAAAATCAGCGGGATTCGCCGCGGCGCCGCCGCCTTCACCGCCGCCCATTCCTGGTTGGCGGCCGGGCCAGGCGTTGGGAAGCGCGGGAGCTTGCGGCAAGGTCAGCGCGATATCAACAGTTGCGGCCTTCGCTGCGGCAACATCGGTGCCCGCCGACCAATCGCTCTGAAACCCATTGCCTACGCCCTGTACAGCATACTTGCCCGGGGGAAGATTCTTCGCCGTGTAACGTCCTTGCGCCTGCGTGATCACCATGAACGTGAGTCGCCGGTCGGCGTTCTTCAGCTTCACGAACGCGCCCGCAAGAGGCTCGCCCGCCGCGCTCTTCACCACTCCCTGCACCGCGCCCGTGTTCTGTGCCATGAGCGAAGGCGCGTAAATTCCGGCCATTGCCACCGCTGCCAGCAGCGCTGCTCTCATCGTATATTTCGTTACCATTCCTGACGCCTCCTTGTGATTGGGGTCGTGCCCGCACACTTTGTTCCATCGAATCCCGAAGCCATTGAATCGCCATTGAATCGCCATTGAATCAATGACGGGGCCATTCTACTCCCGCGGTTGCCGCGAGATCAATCAATATTCAGCAAGGTGGAACGGACCCGGTTGAGGGCTTCCGGCGGGGGCGGGGCTGCTCGTAAAAAAGGAAAGCCACGGCGCGTGACTACTCGCCGTGGCCTTTATTCATAGGGTTATTGATGACCGTTCTTACTTGCCGACGCCGAGCAGTTCCACGTCGAAGATGAGCGTGGAGTTGGGCGGGATCAGCCCATTGCCGACGCCGCGCGCGCCGTAGCCGAGCTCGGGCGGGATGCGCAACTGACGCTTGCCGCCGACCTTCATGCCAGCCACGCCCTCGTCCCAGCCCTTGATGACCTGCCCCGCGCCGAGGCCGAAGCCGAACGGCGACTTGCGGTCCACCGAGCTGTCGAACTTGGTGCCATTGACGAGCCAGCCCGTGTAATGCACGCTGACTTCCTTGCCTTTCACGGCCACATCGCCCGTGCCGGCCTTGAGGGTCCAGTACTCCAGGCCCGAGGCCGTCTTGGTTGACTTGCCATCGACTTTCGTCGGTTTGGAGTTGTCCTGCGCGTCGGCTAAAGTCACTGTAAGCACCGTCCCTAAAATTAGATTGGCGATCAAAATTGCGATCCGATTTTTCGTTCCCATGTCCCCCTCAAACTTGGCTCAAATTTGCGGTTTTTGCGGTTCTGACAAAATTACACACTTTCACAGAATACACCACTCTGACCACTCTGACCAGATTCGCGGTTGAGCCCAACTTTGCGGTCTTTGCGGCAGAGTCAAACTTTACGAAATTATCGGCCGCGTCCAAATTGACCTATCATTCAAACCGTTCGTTTCTTCCTATATTGAGTTCTGCCTCAGACCGCCTTTTAGTGGCAATAAAGGCAATCAGTTTTTCCCTTTCCTCTTTGGCGAATTCTACGACCGTAGGATCGGGATAGCTTAATAGCTGCTCAAGCAACTTCAACCCTGATTCCATGATCGCAGCAAGTGAACCACTGTATGAGCTAGGGTTGAACTGTTTTATGAATTGCCTAAGGACCTCTATTCGGTTAGGTGCTTGGTCGAGCAGCCGAAGCGCAATTGGTGTCCAACTCATCGGCTCCCCATTCTGCTCACCAGTTTTCCAGTAGACGACAGACGCAATTGCAGGGTATCGCGACGGTGGGTCTACATCACACCACGCGAGAAGTGCGTCTTCTGGAATAAGAGCCAACGGGTTTCCTCCTATATAGCTCCATGAGGAAAAATGGTGAACGTCTCTGCCCAATTCTGAGCCAGTGCCTCTGAATATTCCGTCCAAGGTTGCTGTTGGCTGAGTATGGAACAACGCAGCAAGGATACCTTCGTGATAGAAAAAGTAAGTTTCTCTACTATCAATCGAAAGCATCAAGTTCGTGCATACATCTCTCGCCACACTTGCCCCCTCATTTCCGACTAGGCAAGTTTCAATGATCTCCTTGAGGGCCCAAGAGAAATGGTCACCTCTGCTATTCGGGAACGGCATCGACCTCAAGATTTCGCGCCCGACCTCTGCTAGTTGAGGATCAAGCGGCTTGGACTGCTGTTTGTCAGAATGCAGCAGCGACTGAAGTATCCCAACGCCAACAGCAAATCCCTCTGGAACCGCGATAATTTCAAGTATCATTGCCTTCAAATCTTTGACGGCGATCCTATCCGTATCGCACCACCAAGCCAAGCACGCGTAGTTTGCAACGGGTGCCTTCTTAAGGCCGAGCGATTTCATCAAGCGACCCACTCCAGTTTCGTCGATTCCGACTGATGATTGAAGAAGTGGAAACGAAGGGGCCAAAGCATCGTCTACAAGGGAAATGTCCAGAAACTCACTGGCTAATGTAGAGTCTGTAAAATTGAGTGAATTCAAGAAACCTTGGAGTACCTGGACGTTGCATATTGACGCTGGTGTACATCGAACTTGGACGACTAGTTTGTTCCAAATAGCTCGGTGATCAATCGCACCTTCGGCTAAACCCCTACCGAATGACACCAACCTGCCGGTGCCCTTTACCAGATCCGGCAAAACTGCCTCGAATGACAATGAATCGGTGGCTACCGCTTGTCCGAGGTTGCGCGCAATCTCCTCAGCCCGATTCCATGAGTCTACCGTAGACGCTGGATCATCATTGGCAACATCTCCGAAATCGACGCGACCGTGTCGTTTAGTCAAGACGATACCGCTGATTCGTTGGACCAAGTCCCTCGGGCGCAGCAGTTCGTCCAAGGCCTGAAGTCTTGCCACAACATCCGGCGGGAACTCATTTGAGTCAAGTTGAATAATCTGCCGAACGGATATCCACCCTTCAGGCCAGAAGCGCTTCTCGGCGATTGCGCGGCAGAGTTGATCGATCTCGTCATATAGACCTGTCCTTATCCATTGTCCACGCAGTTTTTCCGCGACGGCCACGCGCACTTCTTGCCCAAGTTCGGTGTCAAGGCGACCCACAGACTGCGAGAGCAAGAACACTGGCTTAAACCAATTTCGTAATTCGTCCTGTGTCTCGGGCCTGAAACCGTAGTCGCGTGAATGAGAGCCAAATGCAAAGTCCCCGGCAGCCATAAAATGCCAGGCTTCCAGGGCGGCTTTTAGTGCACTTGTCCCCAGCTTTTGACGACTCAGGCTTTGATCGAGCAATAAGCGTTCAACTACCTTGATACGTTGTTCGATAGATGCGTGGGTACCTGAAAGAAAGAGAGAAAATAGGGATGTGAAGTCATCTAATCTGGTGTTATTGTCAGGCCCATTGGAAGATTGTTCTGCATATTTCTGGAGGAGTACTATTGCGCGATCGAAGAGAGAGGCATCATAAGCAATAGACCTGAGTATCCCGACAAAGTTCCTGCATCGCTGCACAACTTCGTCATCCGAAGGTACGAGGAAAGCTCGTTCGAGCGCTGACAGGGCAGCCTCCGGTGAAACAGGTGCGACGTTGTCGAACATTGCCCTTCCCAAATCATTCAGATTCCCAACGTCTCCAAGTAGCCCCTTCGGCGCCAGCCATTTATCGACGATTTCAACTGCTTTATTGCTGGAATGCAGATACCCAAGGCGACGGGAAAAGGATTTCAGCATTCTTGTCTGCGCAGTATTGATAAGAAGCTTCTCGATCAGTGGATACGGAATGGTCTTTAGGGCGAGCGCAGCTAGGCGGTTTGCAATTGCATGAGGCAATACGGCTCGCCAAACGCCTCGTTTCTGAGCAAGCCCTCTCGCTTGTAACGTGGCAACGGCTTCAAACATTTCTTGTGCCGATTTTGCGATCAAAGCGCCGAGTGTTGCAAGCTCAGCTTCCTTGCCATCCGAAACATCTTCACCATGAAATGAGTAAACTAGGGACAATGCCTGCGCCTTTAGGAGGAGTGACTCATCGGGGTTGTTTCTTTGATAAAACAACCGACGGAACAGTTCTTCATCGGCAAGGCCCGCAATGGACTCGTCCTTTCCAACCATTCCTGCAAGTGCAATTGCGATGCGGGCATTTCCACCTGAAAACTCTGCAACGGTGCCAGCATCGACCACAGATAGATTGGGAAACCGATGCCTCAATAATTTCTCAATCAAATCAGTGGAACTTGGTTCCAGACTGAAGACTTCAGTACCCTCCGGCTGGTCTTCGCGAATGTCATATTCGACTGTGATGACACTAACTGTACTCTCCGCAGATCGGCAGTGTTCCGCGAGGCGCCGATGCAAATCCGAAGGGCAGTTGTCGATCACGAGGATTGCCCTAGTTCGACTGGCGATCAGATTAGTGGCTAGAGTAGTTGGCGGGGGGGCAGGTTGATCCGCCGTGTCAGTATAGATGGCGAGCGACGGATCGAGATGCTGTTCTCCGATTCGTTCATCAAATAATGCTTGGATAAATCGGGTCTTCCCAACCCCGGAGTGTCCGACGAGGCGCGCAACCTTTCCCGGTTTTCGTAATAGTGTGCGTACCAACTGGAGACCTTGTAGTCCCGGGAGGCCGTCACCATGTTCTATCTGCCCGGTTTGCAGGCGTAGCGTATCATCAACCAGATACTCGCCACTCTTTCCGTCAGGATCGTAGGCCCAAGCATCATAAGACTGCCATCCCGGAATAGCTTTTCCAATGCTTTTCCGCACCCAAGGAATTAACCCTTTGTGATCTCGGACCCACGTTGCGACTCGCCCACGATCATAGAAATCCAAGCATAACGAATTGTTATTCGAAATTTCGTTTGCCGCAACTTTCATCGCATCGCGCCGATAATTCAGTGCGGGAGCAGTGCACGAGTCCGATGAGCTAACGATGATATAAGCTCCGGATTGGTCTGCAAGGTCTCTAATCACCAGCCTGATCTCTCCTCTTGGGCGCATTTCCCGAGAGATCTTTTCGGGAGGCATTGTGGTTGCTTTTACTTGGAAGCCTGTTACTGGACGGGGCACAAAGCCGTCGATTGTAGTACCTGCCGGAAGCTGTACCCACACGTCGATACCACCATCCCCTGCATCCTGTTTTCCACCCCAGGTTACACAAGAGGCGGGCAAACCACGACCCTGCATTTCCGACTCGCAAAGAAGACCGATGAGCGTTCGGAGATCAGTATCATTCAGGAGTGATATGTCATCGCCAGTGATTTCAAACATAGGCAAGAGGGAAGTGGCTTCAGAAGGCTAGGCGAGAAAATGGATTCCAAGCATTAGTCAGATCAACAGGTTACGTAAGCAAGTGTAGCTGATTTTCTTCTGTTATGGATGGGAAGAAAACTCCCTGAATCAGCCTCGGATCGAGACATGCTTCACGAGGCGGCTACGGCGCTATCGGCTTCAGTTCCCACAGCACGTTGACGATCACCCAGCGGCCATTGAATTTCGCCAAGTGCAGATAGTCGATCCAGTTGGCGGCGACGATCTTCACGCTGGCCGCATTCCCGAACACATCGAGGATGGGGACATCCTTCTGCCGGGGCGCGCTGGAAGTGCTCTTGCCATACCCATCGCGCGTGCCCTGCACCAGCGCCATTGCGCCCATGTGATTGAACACGCTCGCGCCCTTCGCCGGATCATAGCCCGCGTCATTTTGTGAAGCCGGCCGCACCATGCGCTTGGCCAAATCAGGATGCAGTGCGCGCTCCATGCGCGCGGCGTCGCCTGCGTACCAGCCCTCGATGTAATCCAGCGCCGTCGCGCGAATCGCCGTGGCCTTCCCGTCCGCAGTTGCGCTCGTCGCGCCACGCTGCACCTGCGCCGCCGCGCTGGAGATCATGACCATCAACATCGCCAGTAGGAATCTAGGCATCGACGCCTCCTTGATTGGTAATAACCCCAAATTTCAAAAACGTCAGAGGAGTAAACTCGGAGAACAATTGCCCCGCTTCCTCGACCTGCGCGACGGGGATGTAATCGCACACCGTCGCGTAGCGCTCCCACATCCGCAACACGACGGGATTGGAGTGCGCCGCCTCAATGGCCTCGCGCGACTTCCACTCAAACACTTCGATGATGGTCCCGTCCTTTGCCTCCATCATGATCGACTCGCGCGCCGCAACCAGGTCCTGCGAGCGCAGGGTGCTGCGATGCTCGCGCATCAGCACGCGCAGTTCCTCCTGCATGCCCGCCTTGGGCTTGTAACCAGCAATCACAATACGTCCCATGATTTCACCTTCCGAATCTATTCGCACTTTCCTGTGCAGGAAGATACAACGCCGAATCAGGCGGAGGCCAGTTCGCGCTTGCGCCAACTCGCGCTTGCGGGCATACAGCAGGTACATGTAGATGAAATCGACCAGCGTGGAGACCACCGCCATCGCCAGCAGGAACGGATGATCGGGGTAGCGCATGAAGGCGAAGACGCCGATCAGCCCCGTGCCCAGCGTGCGCGCCCAGCCCGCCCACACCGACCATCCCACGAGACTCTTTTGGCGGAGCAGCAAGGGAATATAGAGGAACGAAATGGGCATCTGACAAATGTACGCCGACTGAATGGTGCTGCCCACGTCCAACCCCTGCTGGACAAATGTTCCGTAGAGCACCGCTGAACTGGCGGCCAGGAAAATGCAGATGAGCGTCCAGTAACGCTTCAGCAGCGGAAGGTCGGTCTGCTTGTGCGCGTGCTTCACCACGAGATAGAAGATTACCAGGTCCAGCAGGAACCAGGCCTTGTGCGCGCCCACGGACAGTGGTGAAGACCAGCTCCCATCCCACGTTGCCGCAGGCCGCAAACGCCGGCATCTCGACCACGCCATGCTTGAAGCCGTTGCGCACGTAGATGAGATAGGCGATCACTCAGAGGTACGCGCCCGTGGCATAGAAGGCCAGTTGCGGCGGGGTGTAGACTTACAGGTTAAATAGATTCATGTCCGCCTCACTCCGGAATTTTCGCGCCAGCCGCTGACCGGCTTCTGCTGGCCAGGACATCCTCACTCATGAGCTGCTTATTATAAAGCCAATAGTCCGCCCCATGCGGGGAAGTCGTGAGTTGGCCTTCTTCCCGCAATCTCACTCGCATCCTATCACTTCCCCGCTTGACAAAATGTAGTCAAATATGACAACATGCCGAGTTGATGATCAGAGCCACGCGCCCCATTTCCTGGATCAAGTCAGCTCGCCGGGAGTTCGAGTAGTTTCCACGGTAGGCGCGAGATATTTGCATGGATGCGCTGATGCTCGCCGCCGAAGGTGGAATGGCTGGGATTGCCAAACCCATGCAGGGAATCGGATCGAGTGTATTTGAGATCGCGCTGCCGCATCGCGGCGAAGCGTTTCGTGTTGTTTACGCTGTGCAATTGGGGAGCGATCTCTGGGTCTTGCACGCGTTTCAGAAGAAGTCCACTCGCGGGATCAAAACTCCAAAGCACGAGATTGATCTGATCCGCGAACGATTGAAGAAGTTGAAGGAGCTATTGGATGAAAGATAAGCCGAGAGATAAGAAAATCGAAGTGGTGCGCGGCAGCGGCAACATCTATCGCGATTTCAGCTTGCCCGACGCTGACATCCGACAGTTCAAGGGAATCCTGGCCGCGGAGATCATCAAAACGCTGGACCGCGATGCGCTGACCGTCCGCCGTGCCCAGGCGCTCTCAGGCGTGCCCGCCGCCGACTTCTCGCGCATCCGCAACGCCCACCTCGCCCGCTTCACCGTTGACCGCCTGATGAGCATCCTCAACCGACTAGGCAAGCGCGTCGAAGTGAGGATCAAAGTCCGCCGCGCCGCGTGAGACCTTATAGTTCGGTACTTACTTGCTTGGCGAGGTTGCCTTATTCGCAGTCTTCATCTGCTCCAGAACGGAAATAATCTCGTCTCTTCTAACCCATTTTTTGTAATTAGTGGTTGCGTCGGCTTCTCCCGATGGGTAGGTTTTGATGATATCGGGAAGAATCACTTGGTCAGGGTTTAGCACTACTCCATAATCACAAGTTTGGGAGGCCTCCGTTCCGCCAAATACGCAGGCGTAGTCGACTTCCAAACTGCTATAGCCGGAGTACATGATGCTGTAGTAGTAACCAAGATCGCCATAAGTAAATCCGAATGCCATTACTTTTGGAGTAAGTTGTTTTTCGGACTTGCTTAAAAATAACAAATAGTCCGTTCCCACTCCAAGGCCGATGTATGGACCTATGTATATGCGCTCACCGGGATTGGTGCCTTTAAAGGCTTCTGTAACTTCTGCTTTGTATACGGTTATAGGATAGTGCTCCGAATCTCCGGACAGAATGTTAACCACAGCAACGAGGTGGGCTTCCTTGAAC
>CAMBEY010000016.1 GCA_945865705.1 Candidatus Sulfopaludibacter sp. SbA3 | reverse complement strand
GTTTGGCGATCACGCTCGCAAGCTGGCCATCAGTTCGACGAAGTCCATGACGGGACATTTGCTCGGCGGCGCAGGCGGAGTTGAGGCCGGCTTTGCTGTACTTGCCTTGCGTGATCAAATTATTCCGGCTACCACCAACTATGAAAATCCCGATCCAGATTGCGATCTGGACTATGTCCCCAATCAGGCGCGTCCCGCCAAGTTGGACTACATCCTCAGCAACTCCTTTGGATTCGGGGGAACCAACGCCGCGCTGCTGTTCCGCCGCTTCCACGAATAACTGAAACAAGGTGATGGACCGCGTAGTCGTTCGTACAATCTCACAATGAAGATACTGGTCTGCCTAAAGCAAGTCTCTGCCAAGGAATCCACGCTACGGTTGAGCGAGGACTCTCTCCATGTGCGCGAATCCGATCTGAGTTTTGAAATCAACGAACCCGATACATTTGCTCTCGAAGAAGCGCTGCGCCTGAAGGAGCAGCTCGGAGGCGAGGTCGTCGTTGTCAGCCTTGGACCAGCCAGAATTCAGACGTCCATCCGCGAAGCACTGGCCAAGGGCGCGGATCGCGGCATTCACATTGAGACGGAAAATGCGGAGTCAGTGGATCGCACGTGGGCCGCGGGACTGATTGCCGCGGCGGTTCGCGAGGAGAAGTTTGATCTTGTGCTCACCGGATTGCAGTCGGACGATTTGGGGACCGGGCAAACGGGCGTGATCCTCGCGGAGTTTCTCGGTTTACCCCACGCCACCATCATTATGGAAATTCAGATCGAAGAGAGCCGTATTAAGGCCAAGCGCGAACTCGAAGGTGGATGGTTTGAATGGGTGGAGATGCCGCTGCCCGCGCTGCTGACCATTCAGTCTGGATTGAATAAGCCGCGCTATGCCAGCCTGCTTGGCATCAAAAAAGCCAAGTCGAAGGAAATGCGCCGCGTAACGCCGGTGGAACTTGGGGCTGAGGTTTCCGGAACGAACGCTCTCCGACTCAGGAAAATTTATGTTCCAGTAAAATCCAAGAACACGGAATTTCTGGATGGAACACCGAAGGAAGCTGCCGCCAAACTGGTTGAGCGAATACGCCGCGAGATTGTTTCCTCGCCAAGCTAGCAATCTGCAATGATCCGTTCCGTGTGTTCATCCGAGCGGAGCGAGGAATCTGTTTTACTATCGCCGGAGGGAATGCCCAGGATTATGACTCAGTCCATCATCGCCATACTGGAACATCAGGATGGGAAAATCGCCCGCTTAAGCTGGGAAGCACTCGCCGCCGCGCAGAAGTTGGGTGCGGCGCTGAACCTGCCGGTGGAAGCGATGGTGCTGGGTTCTGGGTTGGGCCATCTCGCCGGCCAAGTGGCTGCCTGCAAAGTTACGCAGGTTATTAGCCTGGATGCTCCAGCGTTGGAGTCGTACACTCCCGATGCGTATTGCCTCGCCCTGCATGGCGCTGTTGCGACCCGCAGTCCCTCCTACGTCTTTCTACCGCACACCTATCAAGTCCGGGAATTTGCTCCCAAGTTGGCGGCGCGGATGGGGCGCGCACTACTCAGCGATTGCACCGGATTCCGTATCGAGAGCGGCGAGGTGATCTTTTCCCGCCAGCTCTATCAGGGCAAGCTGAGCGCTGATTTAAGTTTCGAGGGCGACGGTCCCTATTTCATTTCCGTGCAGGCCGGAAGTTTCCCCGCTGCCCAGCTTGAGCGCGGCGAAAACCCTGCGCCGGTAATAGAGGAGCGGGTGGAGCTGCCGAAAGATCAAATACGCACAATCCCGCTGGAACGTGTGCAGGAGGCGAAGCGCACGGTCGATCTTTCGCAGGCAGAGGTGATTGTGGCCGTGGGCCGCGGCATCAAGGAGGCGGAGAACCTTCCGCTGGTGGAGAAACTCGCTGCGGCCCTCGGCGGCCAGATTGCAGGGTCGCGTCCCATCTGCGATAGCGGATGGCTGCCCATGGAACGGCAGGTGGGCAGCTCCGGGCAGACGGTCTCACCCAAACTCTATTTTGCAATCGGCATCTCTGGAGCCATTCAGCATCTGGTGGGCATGAAAGGCTCGCGGACGATCGTGGCCATCAACAAAGACCCCCATGCCCCCATATTTGAAGTGGCCGATTACGGCATTGTCGCCAATTTGTTTGATGTTCTTCCGGCCTTGACGGAAGAGATTGTTAAGGCCCGCCAAAGCTGATGAAAGCCTGGCAGGGCTAATTCACCAATCACTATTTGACCGCATGATTGAACCAATGAATTAATCACATGGCAGAGCGCGAACGTTTCGACACAACCGTGCTGATCGTTGGCGCCGGGCCGGCTGGCCTGGCGACCGCGCTACGGCTGACGCAGCTAATCCATCAGCATAATTCTGAAATCGACCACGGTTCCCGCCAGGGACGAAAGCTCTCGACGGAAGAAATTTGCATTTTGGAGAAGGGCCGGGAGATCGGCTCACATCTTCTCTCTGGCGCGGTGATGGACCCGCGTGCCCTGCGTGAGCTTCTGCCCGAATTCGATTCTGTGGAGGGTCCTGAATCAGCTCCCATAGCCTGTCCCGTTGCGCGCGATGAAGTCTATTATTTGACGGAACGTGGTCAATGGAAACTGCCCATCCTTCCACCGTTTTTTCACAATTCCGGAAATAAGATCGTTTCACTGAACCGGCTGGGGCGCTGGCTGGGAGAGAAAGTCGAGCAGTCGGGCGCAACCGTTTTCGCCGGTTTCGCAGGCAGGGAATTGGTCTATGAAGAGGGCCGCGTAACAGGCGTCCTTACCGATGACAAGGGCGTGGACCGCGCAGGAAATCACAAGAGCAACTTTGAGCCCGGCTACCATGTGCGCGCCAGAATTACGGTGCTGGCGGAGGGCTCTCGCGGCTCACTCGCCAAACAACTGCTTGCCAACACGCCCCCATCGCGGATTCCTCCAGGCAGATCCAATCCACAGACCTATGCGGTCGGCGTGAAGGAATTGTGGGAGATTCCATCGGGAAGGATCGAGCCGGGAACGGTGATCCATTCGGCGGGCTGGCCGCTGCGCAGCGATCAGTTTGGCGGCGGCTGGCTCTACGCCATGCCGGAGGGGATGATTTCGGTCGGGCTGGTTTCCGGCCTGGATTATCGCGATCCACGGTTTGATCCGCACACCGCATTTCAACGCTATAAGACCCATCCTCTGATTCGGCGGATTCTGGAAGGCGGGAAGTTGGTGAAGTATGGAGCCAAGTCGATTCCCGAAGGTGGCTGGTACTCGCTGCCGCCACTGTCCTTATCGGGAACGCTGTTGGTGGGAGACACCGCGGGTTTCCTGAATTCTCAACGCCTGAAGGGAATCCATCTGGCCATAAAGAGCGGCATGCTGGCCGCCGAAACGATTTATCAGGCGATGGCGGCGGACGATTTCTCCGACGAACGGATGAGCGAGTACGCCTTGCGTGTCGAAAACAGTTGGATTCGCGAAGAGCTTTGGCCGGTCCGCAACTTTCACCAGGCGATGCAAAACGGGCTGCTGCGCGGCGGAGTTCATGTGGCGCTGCAACTGCTCACCGGTGGGCGAGGGCTATACGCGAGATATCCGAGTCGCCCCGGCAATGAACACATGGCGAAGCTCCTTCAGGAAGCGGAGAATATTCAGCCTCCATTGGTTCCCGATGGCAAGCTGACATTTAGCAAGACAACGGACGTATTTCATTCCGCCACACGGCACGAAGAGAACCAACCATCGCATCTTTTAATCGCGGACACGAATATCTGCAATACGCGTTGCACGGTCGAATATGGCAATCCCTGCCAGAACTTTTGTCCGGCGGCGGTGTACGAAATGGTGGAAGGCAAGCAACGCCGTGAGATTCATTTGAATCCATCCAACTGTGTCCACTGCAAAACTTGCGATATCATGGACCCGTACCAGATTATTACCTGGGTTCCGCCCGAGGGCGGCGGCGGCCCAAGTTACGAGAACCTCTAGCAGGAGACCTGCTCGCGAGCGATGATCGGCTCCGCGAGCGTTGCACCCATTGTGAACAAAGCATTTCGCCACGAGCAGATATTGAACGTAATCCGCCACAAGGAAGTGCGCACGCAGGATGAGCTTTCGCATGCGCTGCGGGGCGTTGGTGTGCGCGTAACGCAGGTTACGCTTTCCCGCGATATCCGTGAAATGGGTTTGGTCAAGGGGCCGCGCGGATATCAGGAGGCCGGAGCCGCCGCGGAGTCCGATGGCGATGAGACCAACAGCTTTAAGCGCGATGTGGTCGATTACGTTCGGGATGTGGTGGTCGCGCAAAATCTGGTGATCATCCGTACCGTGCGTGGCACGGCTGCGCCGGTGGCCGACGCAATTGATAAGGAACACTGGCCGGAAATCGTGGGGACCATTGCCGGGGAAGATACGATATTCGCCGCCGCTCCGGATGCGAAGAGGGCGCAAGAGGCGCGCGACCGTCTATTGGCATTACTGAAGTAGGGTTCGCTATCCGCACCAGTTTGTCGCCACGGTTTCCGTCTTCCCAGATATCCAAGCGATATCAGCGCGCTATCAAAACGCGATGCCAAAGTAAGTTTCCTGCGGGTTTATGCAACTCGAATCCTCTCAGAGGCATCGATATACTTCTTTGGTTCAATATATAATTTATACAGATTTTCGCGTGCCCAGTTGCGCGGTTGCCATCAGATTGAATAGAATAGGAAATCACCCAGTGTTGCCGGGACGAGTCAGAGCGGCACATACAAGTCAACGATAGGGACGGGTGTTCAAAACTCCGGGGAAATGTTTGGCTTAATGATGAAGAAACTTTTTTTGATCAGTACCGTGTTATTGCTTGTCGGCGCAACGGACGACTTGCTCGCGCAATCGCCCTCGTTGCCGAACCCGCTGGTTACCGGCCAGGCCGCATCCATTGTGGTCGGTCAGAGAAATTTTTCCGACATCACCTTCGGCAACACCCCGGACCGTTGGGGCGCCGTCTCCGGCATGGCCGTCGCCGGGAATCGGTTGATTGTGGCGGACTCTTCTTATCTGGCCCCGCCGAACAATAACCGTGTGCTCATCTACAACAATCTGGCCTTAATCAAGCAACGGCTCCCTCAGGGTAACCTTCCGAATGCCGATATTGTCCTCGGGCAGGCCCGTCCCGACACCAATACTCCGGGCACTTCCGCCACCTTGATGAATCAGCCGGTGGGTGTCGCCACCGATGGCACGCGACTGTTCATTTCCGAGTGGGGAAACAATCGCATATTGATCTACAACCGCATTCCCACGGAAGAGGGCGTGTCCGCCGATGTCGTGATTGGTCAGGCCAATTTCACGACTGCCACGTTTGCAGCCGGCGCCAACCGCCTGCGGCGTCCCAACAGCGTGGCCAGCGACGGGCGTCGAGTGTTTATTGCCGATACCCTGAACAACCGTGTTCTGATCTATAATTCCATCCCCACGCAGAACGGCGCGAACGCGGATGTGGTTCTTGGCCAGGCCAACTTCGACAATTTTGGACGGTCTCCCGCCGCCGCCAATCGCATGTACGATCCGATGAGCGTGACCACGGACGGCACACGACTGATCGTTACCGACTTTGGCAACAATCGCGTGCTCATTTACAATTCCATTCCCACGCAAAGCGGCGCGAGCGCGGACGTGGTGGTGGGTCAGTCGAATTTCACCGGAACCGAACCAGGAAACACCGCCTCAACCCTGAATTTTCCGCGGTATGCTTTCAGCGACGGCACACGCCTGCTGATTGTGGACTCCGGCAACAACCGTGTCTTGATCTATAACCGCATTCCCACCGCCAATGGCGCGGTGGCCGATCTGGTGATTGGGCAACAGGATTTTACGGGTTTGTTCGAGAGTTGCGCGGCGTCTTATTTTGCCGTGCCCTATGCGGCGGGCACCGATGGCGATACTTTGTTTGTTGCGGACAGCTTTAACCGCCGTGTTTTGGGATTCCGTCCGGGCGCTCCGATGATCAGTTCGGTCGTGAATGCCGCGAGCTTTTCTCCCCGTGCGCAGACCGCGGCTTGCAGCGTCATACTGCCCCAGCCGCCGTTGGCTCCGGGTGGATTGGCCGCCGTGATGGGCGTTAATCTGGCCGATGCGCGGATCGGGTCCACGGACCTGCCAATGGCATACGAATTAGGCGGAGTCAGTGTGAAGGTCAACGGCATACCCGCGCCGGTATATTTCGTTTCGCCGGAGCAGGTAAATATACAGATTCCCTTTGAAGTTACGGGATACAGTGCGTCGATAGAAGTAACTCGCCGAACTGGTAATACCTCAATCACCTCCGCCGCCGCTCCCCTTGGACTCGCCAATGGCGCGCCCGGCATCTTCACCCGGGAAAACACCGGTCCCGAAGGACCAGGGATCATCCTGCACGCCGACCAGACTCCGGTAACCGAAGCTAGTCCGGCGGTAAAAGGCGAAATACTTATTGCGAATGTTACCGGACTGGGAACCGTCGATCATCCCGTGGTAAACGGAGTGGCCGCCCAGTTTGGCGCCGAGGGCACCATTACCGTTGGCGGCGTGGTTGCGGAGGGCCAGACTGTTACGGTTACCATCAACGGCCGGACCTACTCGTACACTGCTCGCAAAGATGATACGCTCGCATCGGTCAACGCCGGGCTGACTGCCTTAATCAACGACAATGACCCGGATGTAAAGGCTACAGCCAATGAGGCCGAGGGTGGCATCGCCCTGCGCGCCATAGTCTACGGGGATCAGGGCACCAACATCACCTACTCGGCTTCGGGTACCGACGGCTCATCACTCAACGCCACGACTGCTGGTTCGCTCGTTCTTCCCGCCAGCTTCACCTTCAGCGGCACGCCCGTTCCTGGTCAGACGTTGCTGTTCACTTTCGCGCAGACTTCATACACTTACACGGTTGCGGCTGGCGACACCGCCGCGGATGTCCTGAGAAAGATTGCGGCTGATATCGACTCGGACCCCAATATCGCCGTGGGCGTGGATCTGGCAAATTTGTCGATGCGTCTGGTGCTGGAAGACGAAAACCTGAACATCCCATTCCGTGCGTCTCTGTCCGATGCGGGAACTTCCATTGTCATCATCACCGGGAACTTCTCCTTCGTTCCGGGATCACTCACTTTCGCGGGACCGGTGACTCCCGGACAAACCGTCACGATCGTGATGCAGAACACGCAGTATCCTTATACGACGGTCGCGGGAGATACGCTGGAGACTCTGGTTACCCGTCTGGCCGCCTTGGTGAATGCGGATACCAACGTAAGCGCCACCGCGGACACCGCGAACAAATCCATCTCATTTGCATTGAAAACTCCGAATCTGAACATCTCTTTTTCTGCGTTTGTCCGTCTGGCGAATGCCTTCCAGGCTGATACCGGCGGAGTGGGCGTTGCTCCCGCGACGCTTGCGCTACGCGGAAACCCGAGTGCCGGGCAAACCGTAAGAGCATTCGTCGGGACGCGCATTTATTCCTACACGGTGGTTGCCGGCGATACGCTGGGGACGATTGCCACCAGGCTGGCTGGCCTTATTAATTTCGATCTCAAAGTTTCGGCAACAGCGGATGCAGCAGCGGGCACGATCTCCATTGCCCTTCGGGAAGAACCGAAACTGCTCGTTCCAGGCACCATCACTTTTTCTGGGACTCTGACCAGCGGCCATGTATTGACCGTTCAGCTCGCAGGGGTTCCCTATACCTATACGGTTGTCGCCGCCGACACTTTGCAGACCCTGGTAACGAAATTCGCTCAGGCCATCAATGCGGACCCCAATGTTTCCGCTGTTGCGGACACAATTACGAATCGAATCTTGTTGTCCCGCAGGAACCCCACGCTGACAGATGAAATTCCGTTCCGCCTGATTTTACCCAGCGGCTCGTCACTCACGACTGTTACCACCAGCGCGGATCAAACCCCTGTTTCCATATCCATTGGCGGAACGCAATCCTTCCAACTTTTGACGGAGGGCAACAGGCTGACTGCGGGAGACGCTCTGGCAACGAATACGGTTTCCGCCACGATAGGCGAAGCATTGAATGTCGTTCCCGGAATCATCCTCTTTGGCGGGACGCTGGTTCCTGGCGAAGTTCTCACCGTCCGGCTGCTGGACACCCTTTATCAATATACCGTTGCCGCATCCGACACGGTGCAGTCCATGGTTACCAACTTCGCGCAGGTGATCAGCACGGACCCCAACGTTTCCGCCACGGCGGATACCGTGAACAATCGGATTAACCTCGCCCTGAAGGACGCCGCCTCCACCGCGCAAATCACTTTCCGCATTATTGTTCCCACTACCTCAACGCTGCTCGCCGCCACCGACAGCACTACAACCACGGGTTCGACTGGAACATCCGTTTCTTTTGCCGGGTTGCTGAAAGGATCGGTGGGAGTTTACCAGGTGTACTTCACCGTTCCTGCCAACGCTGCTCCGAACCCCGTAACAAAGTTCTCGCTGCAACAGAACCTGATCATTCTCGGCTCCGTGAGCGAATTCGATATCTTCAGCAACATCGTTACCTTTCCTGTCGGCGAATAATCGGACAGAGTCCGCAAGCAATGCTCCCGCAGCCCTGATGATGGTAGGGCTACGAGAGCATTTTTCTCGGTGCGGCTGGTGAGAAATTAACTGCGGCTGGTTTTGCGCGGAGACTTGCTCGGTCTGTCGTAGCGCACTTCTATGACGCTATGCATGCCGCCGCGGGTGTTGAACTCGCCCTTCACAATGGCCCACTCGGGCCAGCAGGCTTCCGCGATGTCTTGCAGAATCCGGTTGACCGCGTTCTCATAAAAAATCCCTAAATCGCGATAGCCCAACAGATAGTACTTCAGCGACTTGAGCTCAATGCAGGTGCGGCCGGGCACGTAGCGAATAGTGATGGTCCCGAAATCGGGCAGGTGCGTCTTCGGGCAGATGGACGTGTATTCAGGCACTACAATGGTGATCTCAGTTTTCGGAAACTGATTGGGCCAGGTGGAGAGCGCCGGGAGCGCCGTAGCAAGTCCCGCGCGGGACAGATCGTCGGGATATTCCTTCTTCATATTATTTAATCTTCCTATTCAATTTTCGTTGTGTTTGGGCTACCCTGAACTGCTTCCAGTAGAGCAACCCAATCAAGGTCTTGGAATCGCATATCTGTCCGGTCCGAATCATTTGCAGGGCTCGCTTCAGGGAGAAGCTATGCACGGTAATCTGCTCGTCGTCCTCTGGAGTAGCCGTCCCCGCCACAAGCTGGTCGGCCAGAAGGATTGCCATCCGCTCATTTAGAAAGCCTGGTGATGGAAAGTATTCCACCAGTTTTTTCCATCTGCGCGCACGATAGCCGGTTTCCTCTGTCAACTCCCGCTTGGCGGTCTGCAAAAAAGTTTCCTGAGGGTCGCGCGTTCCCGCGGGCAGTTCCCATATCTCGCAGTTGATGGCGATGCGATATTGCCGGATCAATACGATGTTGCCATCCGGCAGCACGGGCAGGATTACCGCCGAGCCAGGGTGGTGAACAATATCCCTCGTGGCCAGCACGCCATTCGGTTCACGAACGCGGTGGCGCTCCAGCGAAAAAACACGGCCTGAGTACAATATCTCGCTGGCGCCCAACTTCTCCGAATGGTCCTTTGCTTTTGTCATTCGATTGTCATTCTTTAATCAGGCTTTAATCAGGCGAATGTCGGTGTCGCCGCCAGATTCGCTAGAAAGATTCTCTAGAAAGATGCGCTAGAAAAATGAACTACGGGAAAAGGGAATTATAGCACGGCGGAAAAATTTCGCAGTTCAGGGTCCTGCGCGCCCGGATGGCATGGGCCGTGCTTCATTGGATGCACGCAGGGCGGACTGCTATACTGCTCCTTCGACATGCGCGATACCAGCAAAATCGAGGCTCGGGCGGCGGACTTGCCTATGATCACAGCCATTGTGGTGGATGATGAGCAACTGGCTCGCGCCGAGTTGATCTATCTGCTGAAGGCGCACGGCGATATTCACGTGGTGGGCGAGGGCCGCAGCGGCACTGAAGCGCTCCAATTGGTTAAAGAGCACGAACCGGACTTGTTGTTTCTGGACATCAATATGCCGGGGCAGAACGGACTGGAGGTGGTTCGCAAGCTGATCGAGCGGCGAGGGAAGGCGAAGCTCCCGCAGGTTATCTTCGCCACCGCCTACGATCAATACGCGGTCCAGGCATTCGAGATCAGCGCAGTCGATTACTTGCTGAAGCCCATTGAGAAACTCCGGCTGGCGCAATCATTGCAGCGCGTCCGGCGGTTCCACGAATCTTTCAGGAGAACCCCGGAGAAAATGGGTAACAGTCTCGATGGAGTGCTGAAGGCCTTGCAGTCGTTGCCTCTCACTGCTGTTCAATCGGGAGCAGCACTGCCCGCGGCGTCGCAGGCCAAGCTCATGGTCCGCTCCGGCAACCGCATGTTGCTGATCGACGCGCGTGATCTGATCTGTGCTGCCATGCAGGACGGAAGGCTTGCCATGGTGGCGAAGGATTGCGAAGGGGAATCCAACTTCAAATCTCTTGATGAGCTTCAAGCCGTGCTGCCAGCCGCGTCATTCTGGCGCGCGCATCGCGCGCATCTGGTGAATATTGACCACGTTCGGGAGGTTATTCCGTGGTTCAAGAGTACCTACAAACTGCTCATGAATGATCGCAAGGGCACCGAAATTCTGGTGAGCCGCGCACAGACCTCGCGTTTGAGGGAACTATTCAACCTATAGTTTGGCCTTAGTCTGGATCGTTTGAACGCCGTTGCAATTCCGCAATCGTGACGAAACGAAATCGAGGCGTAAGTTCCGCGATGATGGCTGGCAGCGCATCGGCGGTGTTCGCTCGCGTCCCGGAGACCTTTGGCGGCACTCCATCGTGCAGCAGGATGATGGAGCCGGGCCGAGTCTCCCGCGCCACGCGGGAGGCAATTTCAGCGGGAGAGCTTTTCCAATCCAACGAGTTTACTTCCCACATGATTGCCTGCATCCCGAGGGATCGCAGTATGGGAGCCAATCCAAACCAGCGAAGTCCGTAGGGTGGGCGGAAGAGCACGGGGCTGGTTGCGTGTGTATGCTGAACGATCGCTCGTTGGGCGCGTTCAATCTCTTGTTTGATCCAGCCGGGAGATCGCCACAGGAATCGCCGGTGCGAGTAGGCATGATTGCCGATCGCGTGCCGCTCCTCCGCGATGCGGCGAGCGATTTCGGGATAGCGTTCCACATTTTGTCCGCACAGGAAGAAGGTAGCGTTGATCTGATGCTCGCGCAGGATGTCCAGGATGCGCGGCGTTTCCTCACCTGGGCCATCATCAAATGTAAGTGCGATTGCTTGTCTGTCTCGCGGCCCAGCGACGAGGGTTGGGCAAATGATCTGCGAATCGGGAGCCGCCACCAGATACCAGACCAGCCAACCCAGAGCCGCGAACAATCCCAGTGTCAGTCCGATAATCAAGAGTGTCGACATATTTATTCATCCCCGGTCCCAGCGGAGCCGGCAAACTAATAGTTTATTCCATCCTGTCGCCCAAACATAAAAGCAGAGCATTTCCTTCCCTGCGCCCGGAACGACAGCGATGGGATAAAATCATCCTATGGACAATCATAAGATCGCGCAAATTCTTACGGAAACCGCCGACCTGATGGAGATCGACGGCGCGGATGGATTTCGCATCCGCAGCTATCGCAATGCCTGTCAGGCTCTGGAGACCATGACTGAGCAGGCTGCTGACATTGCTGCGACGGAAGGGCGCAAGCTTATTGATGTGCCCTCCATCGGCAAAAGCATAGCCGCTCATATTGAAGAGATTCTGCGCACGGGCGAGCTGTCCGTGCACAAGGAGCTGCTGAAGAAGCTCTCGCCCGTTGCGCTGGAGATGCTCAAAATCCAGGGGCTCGGTCCCAAGGGAATTGCCACGGTACTGAGCCATTTCAAGGTGCCGTCGCTCGGGGAGTTGGAAACCTTGGCACGACAGGGCAAGTTGCGCGATTTGCCGCGCATGGGGGAGAAGCTGGAGCAGAAGATTATCCGGTCTTTAGAGTCTCTGCAGTTGACCGCGGGCCGCCGTTTGATTGACGTGGCCGATCATCTGGCTGTCGAACTGGCTGATTATCTGAAGCAAGTTCCGGATGTGAAGTCGGTAACCGCCGCCGGCAGTTTGCGCCGCGGGTGCGAGACCGTTGGCGATATTGACCTGCTCGTTTCTGGCGGAGATGCCAAAGATGTTGCAACGCATTTTCTAAAGCATCCGCAGATCGCCGACGTCATCGCGCATGGCGAAAACAAAGTCAGCGTGCATCTGAAAGAGGGCATTCAGGTGGATGTGCGCATGCTGGAGGAAAGCTGCCACGGCGCCGCGCTGCAATACTTCACCGGATCGAAGCTACATAATGTTGCTCTGCGCGACCGCGCGAAGCGCATGGGCTACAAGCTCAATGAGTATGGATTGTTCCGCATTCATGACGAACAACTCGTTGCCGCCGCGACGGAGGAAGAGATTTATTCCACGCTGGGTCTGGCCTACATTGAACCGGAGTTGCGCGAGAACACAGGAGAGCTGGATGCCGCTGAAGTGGCGGAGGGCCGTCCCGCACAGCTTCCTCATCTGCTGCGGATCGATGACATGCGTGGCGACCTGCACATGCACAGCACGGCCTCGGACGGAAAGTTCTCCATCACCGAGATGGCTGAGGCCGCCCGCGACCGGGGCCTTGAGTACGTGGCCATCACGGATCACTCGAAATCGCTGGCCATGGCCAACGGTCTCAATGAGAAGCGATTGCTGGAGCAGATCAATCAGATTCGTTCACTGGCGAAACAAGTGGAGGGAATTCGCATTCTCTGTGGAACGGAAGTGGACATCCTGGCCGACGGCTCACTTGATTTGGAGGACGATGCGCTGGCCGAGTTGGATGTCGTGGTCGGGAGTATTCACTCGCACATGAATCAGCCCGCGGAGCAGATGACGGAGCGTATCTTGAAGGCGATCGAGAATCCCAATCTATGCATCATCGGTCATCCGACTGGCCGCTTGCAGCTACGGCGCGACCCATTCCCGTTTGATATGGAAGCCGTCCTGAAACACGCCAAACGCCACGGCGTGGCTATGGAGATCAACTCATTCCCCGACCGGCTCGATCTGCGCGACACGCATGTAAGGATGTGCAAGGAGATTGGAGTGAAGCTGGTGATCTCCACCGACTCGCACCACACCCGCCACCTGGGCCACATGAAATATGGAGTGCTGACGGCGCGGCGTGGCTGGCTCGAAAAATCCGATGTGCTGAACACGTTGCCCGCCGAGAAGTTCCTGGCCGCGTTGCGGAAATCCGGGTAGCCACGGTGAGCGCGGTTCTCGCCGTGGGCCATTCGTTCCAATGACAAATCCCACGGCCAGAAAAGCGCTGACCGTGGCTACCAAATCAAAACTTAAAAGTCGAATGAGTAGGTGAGCTTGGCTTGCAGCGTGCGGTCCTTGTGTTCTCGCGTTTGATCATTGAGCAGGCGGCCGTTTCGATACAATTCTCCGCCCTGACGGCCTTCGTTGTAGATCAGGAAGAAATCGTCGCCGGGACGGAAGATATAATTCAGGCGGAAATTGTAGCCCCAAAAATCGTCCGCGCTGTTGTACTGAATCGTGGTGGTGGTCAGCCAGCGGTTGTTGAAATTGAAGTTGACCCGCGCATTCACCAGATGGTCGGTGAATCCGCAACTGATGACGGTCTTGTCCACGCAGCGCAGGGCGGGGAAGGTGGCCTGGTTGATCCCGTAGCCGACCTGCGCGGAAAGCTGATTGGTCAGACGGAAACGCGGATTGAAGTTGATCTCATGCAGCGTTCCGGCGCCCCAATAGCCGAAATGCCAGAGCCAGTTGATGATCTGCCCGGAGACGCGCTTGGAGGGATTGAGCGAATAGCGAATGCCGTTCCGCCACCAACTGTGGCACCCGGCGGGAATCTCCACCAGCCCGCGGCGCAGTGAGAAGTTTTCCGGCGGGCAGTCAAAAAGCGTGTGAGGAACATAGCCGAGCACGCTGCCATCCTGGAAGAACACTTCGATTGCGTTGTGCGTGGTGCGCGATTCCAGATTCCACTTCTGGTTCATGGTGTAGTCGGTGCGATGACGGATGATGAGCTGGCGAATATGCTTGCCGTCGATGCGCGGCTTAAACGACAGTTGCGAGGAGTTGGTGCGCTGGTCAACGCGCGGGACGAATCCCAAATCATCGCGGAATTTCGGGTCCACCACCAGCCAGCTTGTCTCCACGTTCAGCGTGTCGGAGTCCCAGCGAATCGCGCCGGCCGTGGCCCAGTCGTCTCCGCTCTCGCCGCTCGGCCGAGTCGCCGCCGACTTGCTGAGGAATCCGCCGACGGAAAAATAGCGATAAAAAACAAAATTGGCGTCCGCGCCGAAGACGCGATTGTAGTCGCCGGTGCCGCCCTGCTCACGGTTCAGCAGGAAGCCGCCGATCGTGGAGCGGTCCAGCACATCGCGCTTGACGCGGGCCACCGAGTAATTGCTGGCGCGAATATTTTCCGGATCGTAGCGCTTCGTCTGCACGTTCATCAAGCCGATGCTGTAACGCTGCACGCGCCCGGTGATGCGTCCGCCGCCCAGGATGGCAATCGGCTGGCGGCTCGGCGACAGACCGATCTGGCGCGTGTGAAATAGTTTCATCTCCGCCGAGCCGCGATTCTCGCCCTCCGCGATGCCGAACTCAAATACGCCCGCGCCTTCCTGAAAAAATTCCCGGCGCTCGGAGAAAAACAGCGGGAAGCGATCCAGATTGATCTGCTGGTTGTCCACGTCGGCCTGCGCGAAATCGGTGTTGGCCGTGAAGTCCGCGGTCAGACTGGGCGTCATCCGCCACTTGACCACTTCGAAGCCCGCGTTCGATTCATTGCACCATTCGCTGCCGGGCGTGGGCACCAGTGTGGCGCCGCTGTCGCGGCAAACAGGAGTCCGCGACCGGTTGCTGGTGTGTGAAAATCCGCCCAGCGTGTAAGGCTTGATGCGCAGCCGCAGCCCGGTTTCGATGTCGGAAATTCCAGTCAGATGCCCCGACTGCGATGCGCTCTCCAGTTGAAAGCCACGGCGGAAATTATTCCACGAAGCGGTTTCATTCTTGCGGCGGATCAGCCGCTCAAGGTCCACTCCCCAGATGCGTGGATTGTCTTCCGTGGTGCGCACGCTCTTGAAGGGGATGGCGAACTCCGCTGACCAGCCAGTCTCGCTGACCTGCGCGGCCACGTCCCAGCGCTCGTCCCAGTTCACGTTGCTGGAGCGGCCTTCGTCGGTTACCAAAGCATCATATTGCGTGCCCAGCGGATTCGTTCGGAAAACGTAGGTGTTGCGGTGATCGTGAAAAGTGTCCAGCGCGATGCTGATGGTGTCGTCGTTTTCCAGCGTCGAGTCGCGCTTCCGGTCGTTGGCCAGAATCTCTCGCGGACTGGAATCGTGCAGTGTGACGCCGATGTAGAGCGTCGTCGGCGTATACACGATGCGGAACTCAGTGCGCTCCGAGGATGGCGCGCCCTCCTGCGGATCACGCTGGAAAAACTCCGAGGCCGCGCCAGCGCTCTGCCAGACGGCCTCATTGAGATTCCCATCCACCACCGGCGGCGCGTCGGTGGCCACGGCGCGCAGCGTTTTGCGGCCATGCGTAGTGGCTTGTCCGTTGATCTGGCTGGTCTGCTGCGCCACGCTCGGTGCTGCGACGCAGGCCCAGAGCAACAGCAGGGTGAAAACAGAACCTGCCGTGCGATGAGTATTTCCACGAACTGTTTTTACGACCATATTTTTACGACGATGTTCATTGGCTAAAAATCAAACGAATAAGTCAGCTTGGCCTGTAGCGTGCGCTCATTGGGGCCATAAGCCAGACCGGAGTTCTCGTCGCGGAAGCGGCGGCCTTCGTTATAAATCAGGAAGAAATCGTCGCCGGGACGGAAGATGTAATTCAACCGGAAGTTCATTCCCCAAACGTGATCCACGTTGTTGTACTGGATGATGCTGCTGGTCAGCCACTGATTGTTGAAGTTGTAATTCAGCCGCGCGTTGACGACGTGATCGGTGAATCCGCACTCCTGCACGGTTTTATCCACGCACATGCGCGTGGGGAATGTCGCTTTGCTGATGCTGTAGCCGACCTGGCCGGAGAGTTGATTGGTGATGCGGATGCGCGGATTAAAATTGATATCATGCAGCGTGCCGCCGCCATAGTAGCCGACATGCCATCCCCAATTGATGATCTGCCCGGAGATGCGCCGGCCGGGATTCAGGCCGTAGCGCAGGGCGTTGTTCCACCAGGAGTAGCTGCCCGGGGGAATGATCCACACTCCGGCGCGATTGCTGAACGGCGCAGCGAATGTGTCAAACCGCACATGAGGCACCCAGCCGAACAGATCTCCATTCTGCAAGCGCATCTCAAACGCGGAATGGCTGACGCGCGTTTGCAGCACGTTCTTCGAGTTCATGGTGTAGTCGGTGCGCAGGCGGAAGATCAATTGGCGGATGAGTTTGTTGCCCTCTGGACGCGGACGCCAGGCGATCTGCGGCGACACGTCCTTGCGGTCCTTGCGGGGAATGAAGCCCAGGTCATCGCGAAAATTCGCTTCCACTGTGTGCCAGGAGGCTTGCAGATTGAACTCATCGCTGTCCCACTTCACATCGGCAGAGGTGAACCAATCTTTGCCTCTCGTGCGCGGGTCGTCCGAGTTGGCCACCACTCCGCCCACGCTCAAATAGCGATAGAAAACAAAAGTGGCATCGGCTCCGTAAACCTTATTCCGATCATTAACAAGCTGCCCGTCCGGATTGCGAACATTAAATCCACCCACTTCGCGATTCAGAAAGAATCCGCCGATGTTGGAGCGACCCAGCACATCGCGCTTGACGCGGAAAATGCTGTAATTGCTGGCCGCGATATTCTCCTCGAACCGGGCCACGCCCGTCGGCGTATCCGTCTCGGTGCGGACGTGGAAACGTTCGGTCTGAACATTCATCATTCCCAGAATCAGTCCGCCGATGCGCCCGGTGATCCGACCGCCACCCACAATCGGGATCGGTAACCGTCGCGGCGACAAGCCGATCTGACGGCTGTGAAACAGTTTCGAGATGGCCTGCCCATTCTCATTCTGGGCGATGCCGAACTCGAATACGCCGGCGCCTTCCTGGAAGAACTCGCGCTTCTCGGGATAGAACAGCGGGAAGCGATCGAGATTCACTTCCTGATCATCCACTTCGGTCTGCGCGAAGTCGGTGCGGAAAGTCAGGTCGGCGGTCAGGCTCGGTGTAATTCGATACTTAATGACTTCGATGCCGGCGTTGGAGTTGCTGCACGTCTCGCCCGAGAGCCCGCCTTGAAACGGCGTATCGGAAGGACGGCATTCATGGCTGGCGCGCTGTTCCGAGGTGCGCGAGAAACCGCCCAGCACATACGGCTTGATGCGGAGCTTCAATCCCGTCTCGATCTCGGAGATGCCGTTGAGGTGCCCGGCCTGCGAGACACTCTCCACCTCGAAGCCGCGATGGTAATTGGCCCAGAAAGTATCTTCGTTTTTGCGGCGGATCAATCGCTGAACGTCCAGTCCCCAGGCGGGCGCGCCATCTTCCATGGGCAGGCGCAGACTCTTGAATGGAAATGCGAATTCGGCGGTCCAGCCAGACTCGGTGATGCGCGAAGCCACCTGCCAATTTTCATCCCAATCTTCGTTGGTGTTGTTGCCCTCATCGGTAATCAATGCGTCGGCCTGCGTGCCCAGGGCGTTGGTCTTGAAGCGATAGGAATTGCGATGATCGTGGAAGGTGTCCATCACCAGCGTGAGGGTGTCGTCATTGTCGAGATTGCCGTCGCGACGCCGCTCGGAAGCGACGATGGCCTGCGGGTCGGAGTCGTAGGCCGTCACCCCGATGTACAGAGTCGAGGGAGTATAGACAACGCGGAACTCAGTTTTCTCGCTGGCGGCGGCGCCCTCGTTGGGGTCCTTCTGAACAAAGGAAGAAGTTACCGGCGCATCCTTCCACGCCGCTTCGTCAAACACACCATCCAGAACCAGCGCCTCCGCCGACTTGGCGGCGCGCACCGATTTCTGGCCATGCGTGGAGCCGCTGGCCTGAGCGTTGCTCGGAGCATTGGATTGTGCTGGCGCGGAAATGGCCCCCGCAGCAAGCTGGATCAGCAGCGCCGCTGCCATCAGCCAGCCGCCGCTAGCCATGATGAATTTCTTCTTCGTACCTATTTGCTTCGTGCCCATGCTCTTCGTACCTATGTTCTTCGTACCCATGTGGATCGTACCAATGTGGATCAGGCTCACGGTTGCAGTCTCCTCCCAAATACTTCACGCCAAGGCCAAGGAACTAGACGGGGAAAGTCCCTAACGCGTTGCAGATGTTTGAATTAGGTTTAATTGGGATGATAACCCGCGGCGACCGCCAAATTCAAGCAATCGTTCTCTGGCCGGATCACTTCACCGGCACTTCTTGCTTGCAGTTTTTTGTGAGAGGATGGGGGAGCAAACGGAACGGTTCGGGATGAATGGCCGGGCACCGCCGCGCCGCGCTACATGATGCGGTACGTTGTCGGCAATCGCGTGAGCCAAGCGTACCATGGCACACAAAGTAGCAGACTATCCAGGACTCTCCAAAGCAAAACTGCGGGGAACATTTCGTCCCCGGTTTCCCCGCTGGCAATCGAAGGTCCGGCTGAGAACACCAAGTCGGACCTTGAATTCGCTTTTTGTTCGTATTATACTCGCCATCAGTAGCGAATTTAATGATTGCATTTGGGAAAGGATTGCGACAAAATGTCGCCTGTTATGCCCAGCCAACTTCAAATCACAATTCCCGGAACGCGCGCCCTTCTTTGCCAAGCTAGGCAGAGGTTTTCCCAGCGCGAATTAGCCAATCACCTAAATGTAGCTCCAAGAACTGTTTCCCGATGGGAAAGCGGAGAGACGGATTGCCCCATCTTGTTGGGACCGGCCTTGAGAGAGCTCCTTTCATTCCGAAATTGCATGTAAAATGACATTTCTCGCGCTCGGGGTCTGAATGGCTAAGAAAATTTGGACTCGCGACGAGCTACTGCTTGCCTTCAATCTCTATTGCAAAATTCCATTCGGAAAAATCCACATTCGAAACCCGCAAATAATTGCACTTGCGGAAATCCTCCAACGGACACCTTCAGCCATTTCTTGGAAACTCGCCAACTTTGCGAGCCTCGACACTTCGCTTAAAAAACGTAATATCAAAGGAGCCGAGCACGGGGCGAAAGCAGATGTCCAGATTTGGAATGAATTCCATGGAAATTGGGACAAATTGGCATTCGAAAGTGAGAGGCTTCTTGGGGACCGGGCGGGCCTGCAATTGACGATAAGCAGTCAGACTCCTCCTCCGGGTCTTACAAGAGAGGCACTAGTAAAGGTTCGTGTGAACCAATCATTTTTTCGGGCGGCCGTTTTGGCAGCTTACGATTCCTCGTGCTGCATAAGCGGACTAAACATTCCGACATTACTAATTGCAAGTCACATTTTGCCTTGGGCCCTGGATTGCAAAAACAGGACAAATCCTCGGAATGGCCTTTGCTTAAGCGCAATCCACGACCGGGCATTCGACTGTGGTTTGATTACAGTTACTCCCGACTACCAAGTCAAGGCCTCATCCCTCCTGCAAAAGAAACCCATACCCAGCGTGGAGATGATGTTTCTTAAGTACGATGGCGCTCGAATCAAACTGCCGGGAAAATTTCCGCCTGACCAGAATTTCTTGCGCTACCATTTTGAAAACATATTTCAGCCTTGATTGCATCAAGCGTATAGGGAGGCGTCGAGTGGCATGTTATGTACTCAAAGTTGATAGTTATGATGGAGACACAACGAGTCGCGAACAAATGACATGGTCTGAGCTGAGCGCACTCCATACGCTCAAGGCGCTTTACGCAATTGTATTGATCAATGAGGACGGAGCGATACTCATTGATGATGGTTACCGCAGCAGAAGCGAAGCGTTGAAGGCGTGGCCCGAAGCGAAATAGTGCAAGCCGGATTTTCTCTTTCCGGGCGTCGAGGAGTATAGAGATTCCAGCTTCGATCTTCTGCAACTGACGGTGTTAGGGGTGAAGAGCACATGCAGGGATCGCTGGAGGCAGATATTAACTGAGGCTAATCGCATTCCCGACAAACACTTGCTAACAATGGAAACAGCCATTAGTGTTCCTCAAACTAACGATATGCGCACTAATCGACTGCAACTTGTTGTTCCACGCGGGCTTCACGAGACGTACAAACCAGAGCAACAGAAGTGGCTGCTGGATGTTGCATCATTCTGCGATCTGGTCAGACAGAAACAATCATAGGAATATCGCGTGCCAGATGTTCATGACCGGCAAACTCGAAGCCGAAACATGACCGCAATCCAAGGGAAGAACACACGCCCCGAATTAATCGTCCGCTCTCTCCTACATAAATCAGGATTTCGATTCCGGCTTCACCGGAAGGACCTTCCGGGATGTCCCGATTTAGTGCTTCCCAAAATTCAGACGGCTGTGTTCGTGCATGGCTGTTTTTGGCATATGCACAGGTGTCGATACGGGAGAGTTCGACCGCGTCAGAATGCGAAGTTTTGGGCCGACAAGCTGTCGAAAAACGTAACACGGGACAGGCGCGCAATTCGTGAACTACGAGAATTGGGGTGGCGGGTGATAGTTGTTTGGGAATGCTGGACAAAGAAACCCGATTTAATTTCTGTTCGACTATCGGAGTACTTTTCAAAACCAGATGGTTGATAACAGGGGGGCGGACGGGGCGTTCCTCTGCATGCATCAGTGGATGCCTCCTGCCGGATTCGTTCCGCTTGCATTGTACATTGCACAATGACTCAGCAGGGATAAGATTTCTTAACGCGGGGGGAATATTTTGGCAGCGTCCAAAATATTTACTTTCGTGTCAGCCTGCCCGGAGGGCAGGACCGTGAATAGCCGTAGGTGAAACCTACGGGACGAATCCCAAAACCAATTTCGGCCCTGACGGGGCCGGACGTTTTCACAGGCTCGTGTGCTTCGCATGGCGTTGCGAAAGGTCAACCCCTTCGGGGTTGTTTCAGTATGGGACGCGGTAGTCCGTCCCGGCACGCCGGGACGGCTATTCACGGTGATGCCCTTCGGGCACCTGCGGAAGTCCCTCCGCGCCGGAGTTGCGTTCCGGGCAACGGCGGAAGTTTGCGGCACGTCCCACTTTTTTATTCACTAGTCACCATTTACTACTCACCAAATCCCCTCGTCCTCCCGCTGACGGAACCGCGAA